>NZ_JAATWC010000004.1 GCF_012979235.1 Dissulfurirhabdus thermomarina | reverse complement strand
CGTCATTCGAGATATCGAAAGAAAATGTTCGCATCCGGATGAACAGCTTCGGTCACTGTTGGACATTGCCAGAAGGATTTTTAACCAGCAGCGGAATGACAAAAACAAGATCTACCTGAAGGAGAAGCGCAAGGCCGGGCTCGTCACCAAACCCCTCACCCCTCCCGAGGCCAAAGGAGGCAAGTGACCCGATTCACCGGCCTGGTCAGCCGAGCGAAGAACCATCGTTGGAAACCGGACATCTCAAATCGGCGTCCCTTGACACTGCATAAAAAGGATGCCCCAGCTTGATCGGGAGGACATCTCAAATCGGTGTTTTGGGGACAAATAGCATCGGTGCTGACAGCCTTCGGCCTCTCCTAAGATCCGGCGGCCGAGGCGTCCTTCTTTTCCCGGGTTCTGCCGCAGTGGGCGGCGAGACGCCGGGCGAACCCGGCCGGGAGCGGCTGGACCGCCGCCACGGGGATGTGCCGGGCGCGGATGAGGGCCTCGAGGTGGCGCCGCCGGGTCCCGGGGGCCGGGTGGGTGGCCAGGAAGTAAGCGAATCGAGGGTTCGAGGTCTTTCGTTCCAGGAGACGGAAGAAGTCCGTCGCCCCACCCGCGTGTCCGTACCGGGCCGTCAGGAGGTCCAGGGCGAATTCGTCCGCTTCCGTCTCCTGGGCCTGCGAGTAGGTGACGTGGAAGGGGAGGGAGAGGCGGGAGACGAGATCCGAGACGCTGCTGTCGGTTCCGAAGAGGAGGGCGGCCGCCACCGAGGCCACCAGCCCGCGGCCCAGGGCCCGGAGATGGTCGCGGTGGGCGAAGTGGCCGAGTTCGTGGGCCAGGACCATGGCCAGCTCGTTTTCGGAGCGCACCTCTTCCAGGAGGCCGGTGAGCACCACGATGTCGCCGCCGGGAAGGGCGAAGGCGTTGACCTCGGGCGAGGGGAGAATCGTCACCCGGAATCTCCGCCTGCGGAGGGGATCCCCCGGCGGCAGGGCCGCCACCAGGGCGTCGAGGCGGGCCTGGAGCTCGGGGGCCGGATGGATGTCGTTCGGCCGGTGCATCCGGCGGCCGATCCAGTCCTCGATATCGGGGGGCAGGTGCCGGGCCGCCACGTCCACGGCGAGCCCCAGCACCAGGTAGAAGGCGGCCAGGAGGGCGAGCAGGCCGGCCACGAGGGTCCCGAACTCCGCCAGGGGCGAGGTCCGGGAGACGTTGACCGTGTCGTCGGGGAGCCGGGGGGTGAACTTCATGCCGGGGCCCGCGGGCGGCCGGGCCGGGGGTCAGGCGGCCCGCCGGGCGGTGCCCTCGAAGACCAGGGCCGTGGCGTAGGCCACCACCTCGACGCTCCCGATATGTTTCTCCTGGTTGGCGGAGCGGCCGATGGCGGAGGTCTCGAGCCGGAGGTTCACGCAGATGTCGGCGCCCCGGGCCCGGGCGGCCTCCTTCAGGCGGAGGATGGCCTCCCGGCGGGCGCGGTCCACCAGCGATTCGTAGGACTTGACCCGGCCGCCGAAGATGTTCCGCAACACGGCGAGGAGGCGCTTGAAGTAGTCGATGGAGACCACGACGCTGCCCCGCACCAGGAAGGCCTCGCGCACGGCATCCACGGCGGGGTAGTTCCGGGTGGTGGTGACGGGGAGCGTGACCAGTTCCCGCTCCCGCCGCCGGATGGAGGCGTAGTGGCGGCGCTCGGCCACGGTTCCCGCGCCGTAGCCGAGAACGAGGAGGGAGAGGAAGAGGAGGAGGTCGAGGTTCCGGAGGACGAACTCACCCATGGCCGCCCCCTACTCCACGCGGACGGCGGTGCCGTAGGCGAAGAGCTCGGCGGCGCCCTGGGCCACGGAGGAGGTGGCGAAACGGATGTTCAGCACGGCGTTGGCCCCGAGGCTCTCCGCCTGGGCGGCCATCCGGCCGAGTGCCTCCTCCCGGGCCTCCTGGAGGAGCTCGGTGTAGCCCTTGAGCTCGCCGCCCACGAGGTTCTTGAGCCCGGCCATGATGTCCCGGCCGATGTGCTTGGCCCGGACGGTGCTCCCCTGCACGATGCCGAAGTGTTCCACCACGGTCTTTCCCGGGATAGTCTCGATATTGGTCAATATCAGGGCCACGGCGCACCTCCTTCCTCGATCGGGATGTTACAAGCCCTTATCGGCAAGGGGGCGGGAAGACTGAAAGGGGTCCGCCCCGAGGAGGGGCGCCGCGCGCCGGGCCTCGGCCGCTGGCCCGGCGGCGCGGTCAGCCCGGCAGCCGCCCGGCCACGATCCCCGACTGGTTGGGCCCCGCGAAGGGGAGGCGGCGGATGTCGGCGGCCCCGGCCTCGGCGAGCATGTCCACCAACTCCGTCTCGGTGTAGGAACGGCCCTCCGGGGTCCCGAGCAGCATGTTCAAGGAGAAGAGGGCGGGGAAGAGGGGACCGGCCCGGTGGTCGTCGAGGATGAACTCGTGCACCAGGACGAGGCCCCCCGGCTCCAGGGCCGAGGCCACCTTCCGGAGGAGGCGGCGGCAGCCGGCGGGGCCCTCGCTGTGGAGGACGTGCGAGATCCAGGCCACGTCGTAGGGGCCGCCGAGGTCGTCCCGGAGAAAGTCGCCGGCCCGGAAGGTCACCCGGTCCGCCACGCCGAAGCGCTCGATGGTGCGCCGGGCGAAGGGCTCCGTGGTGGGCAGGTCGAAGACCACGGCGTGCAGCTCCGGGTTGGCCAGGCAGAAGTGAATGGCATAGGTGCCCGGGCCGCCGCCCAGGTCGAGGAGCCTCCGGCGCCCGGCGATGTCGATCTCCCGGCAGAGGCGGGGCGCGATGCCCATGGCGAGGTTGAACATCCCCATGAGGAAGCTCTCCCGCTGCTCCGGGGTCCGGTGGTCGCGGTCCCGCACCGGGCGGCCGCCGAGGACCGCCTCCGGGAGCCGGCTCCACGACTCGACCAGGTAGTGGTGGTGGCGGATGATGTGGCCGACGTAGCGGGGGGAGGCCCGGTCCAGGAAGAGGGCCGCCGTCTCGGTGTTCCGGTAGGCGTCCCCGTCTTTTTCGAGGAGGCCCATGGCAGCCAGGGCGTCGAGCAGGGTGGTGACGCCCCGGACGTCGCCGCCCACGCGGCGGGCCACCTCGTCGGCGGCGAGCGCCCCTCCCGAGATCACGGAAAAGACGTCGAGCCGGACCCCGGCATGCAGGGTGCACGCCTCCCAGTAGGCGGCCGACCGTTCCAGGAGGGGTCCGGGGGTGGGTTCCTGTTTTGGTGTCGTCATTTATGATGGCCTCCCAACAAGCCCTCTGAGTAGATGGCTAAGTAAAAACCGCCACATGCAAGGCGCGAGGATGTCGAGGAACGAGGCGTACTTGGGTACGCCGCAATGACGAGAACATCCGAAGCAACACAGCAGCCCGCGACTTTTTGCGACTCCATCATTTGCGGCCTCCGTAACGCCGGGTATATGCCACAGAGCGCCGGTCGCCGGGCGCCCGTCATAAAAAGCGAGCAACTCGCGTCTCCGGGCCGCCCCGGCGCGGAGCACCCCGCGGCCGTCGGCGATGGTGGATCGGCATCGCCCGCCGCGGCCCGGTTCCACGGCCCGGCCGCGGCGTCCCGCGGCCGGCTTCAAGCCCGGCGCCTCCCGGGCCGATCACGCCTCCAGGGGGCGGAGGTGACGTCCGCTTCCGAGACCGCCATGCGTTCCTACCGCCGCTCCACGCTGCTGGACCTGCTGCTGCACCCCCGGAGGACCCTCGAACGGGTCTGTCTCTGGACGGGGGCCGTATTCTGGGCGGGCCTTTTGCTGCTCGCGCTGGCGGCCGCGGTCTTCGTCCTCACTCTGCCCGAGGTGCCGGGCGACTTCGGCAAGATCCGCCGGCTGGGCCGGCAGCGGGTCCTCCAGCAGCTCGAGGACAAGGGGCGCCTCTACCGATGGGTGCCACTTCGCCGGGTCAACCGGGACCTCCTCTACGCCGTGGTCCTGGCGGAGGACGCCCGGTTCTTCGAGCACCACGGCATCAACTACGACGCCGTGATCGACGCCCTGGCCCGGAACCTCAAGACCGGGGCCTACGCCTACGGGGCGAGCACCATCACCCAGCAGGTGGCCCGGAACCTCTTCCTCACCCGGGACAAGACGCTGCTCCGGAAGCTCCGAGAGTTCGTCCTCGCCCGCCGGCTGGAGGACCGGTTCACGAAGAACCAGATCCTCGAGGTCTACCTCAACATCGCCGAGTTCGGGCCGGACATCTTCGGCGTGAACGCCGCCGCCCGCCTCCTCTTCGGGAAACCGCCCTCCCGGATCGACGCCGCGGAGGGGGCCTTCCTGGCGCTGCTCCTGCCCTCGCCCCGGAAGTACCACTACGTCCTCTGGCAGAACCGGAACTGGACGCCCGAGTTCCAGGCGAAGTACCGGCGCATCCTCCGGGACATGCGCCGCCGCGACTACATCAGCGCGGCCCAGGAGCGCCGGTACCTCGCCCGGTATCTCCACCGCTGAAGGGCTAGCCGCAGCTCGACCCGCCGCAGCTCGTGCCCGGCTTCTTCATGCCGCCGCAGCTCGTTCCCTTGTGGGTCATGTTGCCGCACGAGGTCATGCCCTTCTTGTGGGTCATGTTGCCGCCGCAGGAGGTCGCGCCCTTCGCCCCGCCGCAGGACGAGGCGCCGCACCCGGTGCGCTGGCTCGCCGTCTTGCTCTTGCTGCCGCAGGAGCTGCCGCAGCCGCTCCCGGTGCCGGGGTTGGCCAGGGCGGCCCCGCCCGAGGCGAAGAGACCGGCCAGCCCGATCCCCATGAGGACCTTCTTGAGTGTGCCCATGTCCATGGCTACATCCTCCTCTGTCCACCCCTTGCCGGGGGGTCAGGTCTGTGCCGGGGCCGAGACGACCCCGGCGGTGCAGGATACGTCGATGCCGTCCGTCCCCAGGAAGGGACAGAAGGGGTCCGGTTCGGTGAAGATGTCGCGGCCGAGCCCGCGGGCCACGGCGAGGCAGCCCCCGCACCAGGGGCGGATGGGGCAGGGGCGGCATCCCTCGCACCCGGCCCGGTACCGCCGGGCCGCCGCCGATTCGTAGACCGCCTCGAGGCCCTCGGCGTGGACGTTGCCGATGGGCGAGGGGAACTTCCGGCAGGCGTGGGCCTCGCCGTCGGGGAGCAGCGCGATGAAGTTGAAGGCCGCCCCGCAGCCGTAGCCGGTGCAGCCGTCGGAGAGGGGGAGCCCCTCCCGGTGGAGCAGGGCGTTCAAGAGGTTGTCCTTGAAGTAGAGGACTTCGTTCCGGGCGGCGGCACGCCGGAATGCCTCGAGGAAGGCCAGGAAGGCATCTCGGTCGGGGAGGGCGAGACGGGCCCCCTCGCCCACGGGGGAGAGGCGGTTGAAGGTGAAGCCGTCGGCCCGGCCTCGGAGGATCTCCGCCAGGGGGAGGACCTGGGGGAGGTTTTCCCGCGTCAGGGTGAGCATCACCGAGGAGCTCACGCCGAGTTCCCGGAGGAGGTCCAGGAAGGCCAGGGCCCGGCGGAAGTGCCCGCGGCCGCGGATGAAGTCGTTGTGGGGTTCCAGGCCTTCCAGGCTCACCTGGTAGAAGGTGGGCTCCCGGATCGCCAGGATCTCCTCGAGCCGGCGGCGTGGGACGGGGTTCCCGAGGATGGCCAGGGAGAAGCCCCGGTCGGCGGCGGCCCGGTAGAGGTCGGCGAAACGCGGGTGGAGGAAGGGGTTTCCCCCGGTGAAGACCACGTGGCCCCGGACGTTCCTGGCCTGGCAGAAACGGCGGAGGTCGTCGAGCACCCGGACGCCCTGCTCGTAGGAGAGGGGGGCCCGGTCGCTGCGGTCGTAGCAGTGCCGGCAGTGGAGGTCGCAGGCCTGGGTCACGTGCCACTGGACGGCGAAGGTCTCGGCGGTCACCATGTGGTCCGGGGTCCCCTCTGGGATGGGAAACACGGCGGGGTCGCGCCGGATCCGGGAGGGCGGGGCCAGGAGGATCTCCCGGTCCGCGGCGGCGCGGATGGCCTCGTCCACGCGGCCCACCGGCACGCCGTGGGCCGACGCCACGGCCTCCGGGTCCAGCCCCTCCACCACCACCTTGAGGGCCAGGAGGTCACCGGGAGCGGCGGGGGCCGCGTGGGAGACCCCGGCGGTGTCCTGCCAGCAGAGGACGAAACCGTCGGCCGGGGCCGGCGGCGCGGAGAAGGCGGCCGGGGGAGCGGCGCCGAGTTCTCCGTCCAGCCCGTCGAGGACGGGCCAGGCCAGCCGCACCAGCTCCAGGGTGGGGTTCACGACGGGGGGGCCGGCCCCGGGCCGTTCCGGGCGCGGGGCGCGGGCCGCGGCGGCCGCCGCCCGCTCCACCCGGGCAAGGTCCGGCAGCCAGGGTGGAACGGCGGCGCCCTCGAGGCGTTCCGGGAGCTCGGGCGACGCGGGGATGTCGCTTCTTCCGGCCTCGGCCAGGAGCCGGCGCGTGAGGGGATAGGCGCACTCCCCCGCCGGGTGCGCAGCCGGGGCGGAACCTTGCATGGTGTCGAGAATCATCCTAACTGCACAATGGCAGAAGGCCTGCGGGGAGTCAATGCTGAAAAATGAGGATCGAAACCATGAGGGGCGTCGCGAAGCTGACGGCCTCGTAAAGAGTCCTCTGAGCGGAGGCTCGGCAAAGATCGCCAAATGCAAGGCGGGAGGATGGCTCGGCGGGAACCGCCAAGGACAAGGCGCGACCATCGCGGGGAACGAGGCATACTTGAAGTCCGCCGCAGTGACGACGCGGCGGGAAGCAACGCCGCCAAGCGTTCCGCTTGGCGATTCCCGCGACGCCATCAAAAAAGGCGGCCTCCCACCGGGGAGGCCGCCTGCGTGATCTGGTGCCGAAGGGGAGATTCGAACTCCCACGGGCGGGTGCCCACCACCCCCTCAAGATGGCGTGTCTACCAATTCCACCACTTCGGCCGTGTGTGCTACTTGGTCGCCGGCGGCGCCGCCGGGTGCTCCACGGGGGACGCCGGGGCCGCGGGCGCCTTGACCTTCTCCATGACCGAGCCGCCCACCCTGTGGGCCGCGAGATAGGTCAGGGTGATGGAGGTCACCATGAACACCGCCGCCAGGACCGTAGTCAACTTGTGGAGAAACGAGGCGGGGCCGGCGCTGCCGAACATGGCCTCGCTGGAGCCGAAGACCGCCCCCACCTCGGCCCCCTTGCCCTTTTGCAGGAGCACGATGAGGACCAGGAGGATGCAGGTCACGACGTGGATGGTGATGACGAAGGCGTACACCGGCTCACCCCGCGGGCCGGAAGTTCACGATCCGGCTGAAGGAATCCGCCTCGAGGGACGCCCCGCCCACCAGGACCCCGTCGACGTCGTCGAGGGCCATGAGGGCGTCCACGTTCCCCGGTTTGACGGAGCCACCATACAATATCCGGATTTCCCCTGCAATACTCGAGTCGAAGGCCCCCGCGAACCATTCCCGGACCGACCGGTGGGCCTCCTGGACCTGGGCCGTGGTGGCGGTCCGGCCCGTCCCGATGGCCCAGACCGGTTCGTAGGCCACCACGAGCCCGGCGAGATCCGGCCCGGGGATCCCGGCAAGGGCCGCGGCGAGCTGGCGTTCCAGCACGGAGAGGGTCGCCCCGGCGTCCCGTTCCTCGAGGGTCTCCCCGATGCAGAGGATGGGCCGGAGGCCGTGGTCGAGGGCGGAGCGGACCTTGGCGGCCACGAAGTCGTCGCCCTCCCCGAAGACGTGGCGGCGCTCCGAGTGACCGACGATGACCCACCGCACCCCGAGGTCCGACAGCATGATCGGCGAGACCTCGCCGGTGAAGGCCCCCTTCTCTTCGGGGTGCATGTTCTGGGCGGCGATGGCCACGTTGCTCCCGCGGACCAGCTCGGCGGCCAGGGCCAGGGCCGTGAAGGGGGGCGCCACCAGGATTTCCCGGTCTCGGGCCCCGGCCACCATGGGCAGGAAGGCCCGGAGGAAATCCCGGGTCTCGCCCAGGCTCTTGTGCATCTTCCAGTTGGCGGCGACGACGGGGCGGCGGGCCATGTTCAGCCTCCTCCCCCGCAGGTCTCCAGGGCCTTGATGCCCGGCAGCTCCTTGCCTTCCAGGAGCGCCAGGAAGGCGCCGCCTCCCGTGGAGATGTAGGAGATGTTGTCCACCTCGCCCGCCTTGTGCACCGCGACGTCGGTGTCGCCGCCCCCGATGATGGTGAGGGCGTAGGAATCGGCCACCGCCCGGACCATGGCCAGGGTACCCCGGCTGAAGGCGTCCATCTCGAAGGCGCCCATGGGCCCGTTCCAGACGATGGTTCGGGCGTTGTGGAGCACCTCCCGGAAGAGGGCCACGGTGGCGGGGCCGATGTCGAGGATCATCCACCCGTCCGGGACCTCCTTGGCCGGGACGATCTTGGTCTCGGCGTTGGGCTCCATGCGGTCGGCCACCACGCAGTCCACGGGGAGGTAGATCCGGATCCCGTTCGAACGGGCCCGGTCGAGGATCTTCCGGGCGGTCTCCACGAGATCCGGCTCCACCAGGGAGCGTCCCACGGGGTAGCCCCTGGCCATGAGGAAGGTGTTGGCCATGGCCCCGCCGATGACGATCTTGTCCACCCGGGCCAGGAGGTTCTCCAGGGCCCCGAGCTTGCTCGAGACCTTGGCGCCGCCCACGATGGCGACCAGCGGCCGGGCCGGGTCTTCCATGGCGCGGTGGAAGTAGGTGAGTTCGGCCCGGAGAAGGTGGCCGCCCGCGCAGTCCTTCACCAGGGGCGGGATGCCCACCACCGAGGCGTGGGCCCGGTGCGAGACGGCGAAGGCGTCGTTGACGAAGACCTCGCACAGGGCGGCCAGTTGCGCGGCGAATTCCGGGTCGTTCCGGGTCTCGCCCTCGTGGAACCGGACGTTCTCGAGCAGGAGCACGTCCCCCTCCCCGAGGCCGGCGGCCATCCGTTCCACCTCGGGGCCCACGCAGTCGGGGGCGAGGGCGACCTCCTTCTGGAGGAGTCGGGAGAGGCGCCGGGCCACGGGTTTCAGGCTGAATTTTTCGACCCGCTGGCCCTTGGGGCGGCCGAGGTGGGAGCAGAGGATCACCTTCGCCCCTTCGTCCAGGGCGTGGTTGATGGTGGGGAGGACGGCGCGGATCCGGTTGTCGTCGGTGATGTTGCCGAAGTCGTCGAGCGGGACGTTGAAGTCGGCCCGGATGAACACCCGGCGTCCCTTCATCTGGATATCGTCCATGTAGCGGATCATGGCGTCGGTCTCCTCGGGCGCCCGGCGGCGGGCCGGCGCCCCGGTTCGGCGGCGCTTCCCTAGAGGAGGGAGTCCGCCACGGTGACGGTCCGCTCGCCCAGCATATTGGTGTAGCTGCCGAGCTCGTTGTCGTACCAGCCGTAGACCACCACCTGGGTGACCGGGACCTGGAGCGTGGCGCAGCTCAGGGCCTCGATGGCCTCGGCGGAACCGGCGCAGAGCGACTTCGGGTCCACGTTGATGATCCCGGTCCGGGTGTGGGTCTCCCGGGCCTCGATGACGGCCGCCGCGGCCGGGACGCCCACGATGTCGGCGGAGACGTTCTGCTCCTCGGTGTAGACCAGGTAGTCCCGGGCGTAGCCCTCGGCGGCCTTCCGGTAGAGGCCGTTGACGAGGTCGCGGTTGATGGGGGCCTCCACGCTCTGGTCCTGGATGGTGAGCACCAGGACGATGAGCGAGCCCGTGGAGGTGGGGATGCGGACCGACTCGGCGATGAAGCCGATCTTCTTCATCTCGGGGAGCACCAGGGCCAGGGCCCGGGCCGCCCCCGTGGTGGTGAGGACGATGTTGTTCAGGATGCTCCGGTTCTTCCGGAGGTCGGTGGCCCCGGTCTTCGGGAGCCGGTCGAGCACCGGCTGGCTGCCCGTGGCGGCGTGGACGGTCACCATGGAGGCGGAGAGGATCCGGTCCACGCCGAAGTGGTCGAGGAGGGGCTTGACCATGTGGGCGAGGCAGGTGGTGGTGCACGAGGCGGCGGAGATGAGCCGGTGCTTGTCGGGCCGATAGTCGTCGCCGTTGATGCCCATGACCGTGGTGACGGCGTCCTCGGGCATGGGGGCGGTCTTGTCCTTGATCTTGAAGGGGGCCGAGAGAATGACCTTCTCGGCGCCGGCCTCGAGGTGGCCGCGGAGCGCCCCCTTGGGGCTGTCCGGAGGGGCGGTGGGGTCGGTGAAGACCCCGGTGCTGTCCACCACGAGGCGCACCCCGTGGGCCTTCCATGCGATGTCCGCCGGGTTCCGGCTCTCGCGGAGGATGGTGACGGGGATGCCGTCCACCTTCATGGTGCCCTTGGCCTCGTCGAGTTCCTCGACGACCCGGGGGCACCGGTGGCCGTGGAGGTAGGCCCCGAGGTGGCCGTAGGTGCTGTCCTTCTCGATGCAGGCGGCGATATCGTGGAGCCCTTGTCCCACCTGGCGCCCGAGGTTCACCACGATCTCGGAGAAGTACCGGCGGCCGACGTGGTGCCACAGGCTGAGCTTGCCGATGCGGCCGAGGCCGTTGATGCCGAGCTTGATGGGCCTGGGTTGGTCCTCAATCCTGATCATGCGTCGTCTCCTTCCTCTGGCGGGTTGGGGTTCCTTTACCATGGGCGGCAGGGTCCTGGAAGGCGGCCGCCCCGCCTGCCTGCGTCTTTTGGATGCCCTTGTAAACCGAACCGTTGTGACCGTCAATGCTGACGGGGTCTCCCGGCCGGATCACGTGGCCGCGTATCCGGGCGAAGCCGCGGCCGTCGAAGACCTGGAGCGCCTTGCAGCCCACGACACAGGTCTTTCCGAGGCTCGAGGCTACGATGGCGGCGTGGGAGGTCTGGCCGCCCTTGGCGGTGAGGAGGCCGTCGGCCAGGGAGATCTCCCGGATGTCGTCCGGGACCGTGTCGGACCGGATGAGGATGAGGGGCGTGCGGGGGTGGCGGGCCCGGTAGGCCTGGATCTCCTCCAGGGAGAAGACGGCCCGGCCGGCCAGC
Organism: Dissulfurirhabdus thermomarina; assembly: GCF_012979235.1. Lineage (NCBI taxonomy): Bacteria > Pseudomonadati > Thermodesulfobacteriota > Dissulfuribacteria > Dissulfuribacterales > Dissulfuribacteraceae > Dissulfurirhabdus > Dissulfurirhabdus thermomarina. The sequence continues at coordinate 224,048 of NZ_JAATWC010000004.1, read as the reverse complement.
GCCCCGCCGCTGGCCCCGATGCCGCGGGCCAGGAAGCCGCCGGCCAGGGCGCGGGTCTTCTTGAAGACCCGGGGCGGGGTCTCCTTCTTGGCGATCATGTCCCGGGTCTGGAGGATGTAGAGGTCGCCGGCCCGCGGCCCTTCGAAGGTGAACTCGATCTCCTGGTGGGCCCACTTGCGCCCTTCCACCAGGGCCCGGACGTGGGTGAGGAGGGCCCCGTAGATCTCGGGGAAGGCCTCCTCGAGGCTGTTGGGCTCCTCGAAGCCCAGCGCCTCCCGCTGCCCCCGCGAGATGGGGAAGGTGCTCACGAGGCCGCTGACGATGTCTTCCCCCTGGTTGCCGGGCGTGTAGTCGCCCCAGAGCCGGAGGCGGTGGCCCTTGTTGTGCGGGTCGGTGGTGAAGACCACGCCGGTGCCGGACTGGGCCGAGAGGTTCCCGAAGGTCATGGCCTGGATGATGACCGCCGTGCCCCAGTCGTCGGAGATCCCCATGATCTCCCGGTAGGCCTTGGCCTTCCGGGACGTCCACGAGTCGAGGACGAGCCGGACGGCGGTGAGGAGCTGCCGGTGGGGATCCTCCACGAGGTCGATGCCGTGGTCGAGGAGGGCCTGGCGGTAGGCCAGGGCCAGCTCCTTCATCTGCGCGCCGGTGAACTCCCGCTTCTGCGCCACCCCGTGCCGCTCCTTGTGGGTCTTCATGAGGTGGGTGAAGATGTCGCGCTCGAGGCCGAAGGACATTCCCCACGACTGGAGGAAACGGCGGTAGTTGTCCCAGGCGAACCAGGTCTTCCCCGTGCGGCGTTCGAGGCCCCGGATGGTCTCCAGGGTGCTGCCCACGTTGAGCACCGTGGTCATCATCCCGGGCATGGAGATGGCGGCGCCGCTCCGGACCGAGACGAGGAGCGGGTTCGAGGGGTCGCCGAAGCGGCGGCCCGTCTCGTCCTCGATGTCCGCCACCGCCTGGCGGAGCCGCGCGCTGAACTCCCTCGCCAGCTCGGGCATCCCCTCGATGAGGGAATGGTACCGGTAGAGGTCCGTGGTCACGATGATGCCCGGCGGCACCGGGAGGCCGAACCCGGCCAGCAGCGTGAGGTTGTAGCCCTTGTTGCCGAGGTGGATGACGTTGTGGGTCTTCCTCGCCGGGCGGTGGATGGGGGAGAGGAGCCGGTCGGGGTCGTAGCGCAGGAGGAGATCCCGGTGCCCCGCCTCCAGGGCCTGCCCCTGCTCGGAGAGGGAGTGGTGGAGCCGGGTGACGAAGTTGTCCAGGTGCTGGAGGCCGAAGGTCCCGGCGATGAGCTCCCGGAGGAAGCGTTCCGAGGTCTGCTGGATCCATTCCGCCTCGGAGACCCCCGGTTCCGGGCCGCGGAACTTCGGCAGAAGGTTTTCCGGGCCGAGGAGGCGGATGGAGAGGGCCAGGTTCTCCCGGTGGGGGCGGATGTAGGAGGCGTGGATCAGGGACTTGACGCCGTCCACAAGGCCCCGGACCACGTCGAGGTACTGGGCGTAGGTGAAGTTCTCCACCTCGAGGGACCGTTCCAGGAGGTTCAGGTGCGCGTCGAACTTGCGGCTCTTCAGGCCGTCCACCTTGAGGGCCCGCCGGAAGAGGCGCAGGCACTGGAGGGTCCGCGGCAGGTGCGCCCGGGAGACGTAGGGCAGGCCCGACTCGGAGATGAGCCGCTCGAAGTAGAGGTTGGCGAGGTTCTCGAGCCGCAGGCTGAGGCTCAGGGCGTCGAACTTCCGCTCGTGGTAGCGCCCGTACATGGAGGGGATGTCGGCGGCGATGTGCCGCTTGTGGTAGATGTCCTCCCGGGCCTCGAACCGCTCCGGGCTCAGGATGACCGCCTTGAGTTCTTCCAGCCGTGAGAGGATGACCTCCAGGACCTCGGCCGGGTCGTCCGCATCCAGGACCTCCAGGACCTCGTCGAGTCCCTCGAAGCCCAGGAGCTTGGCCTGCTCTAGGTGGTGGCGGATCTCCTGGACCCCGAGCTTGTACTTCAGGGTCTCCAGCCGGTACATCCGGACGAGGAGGGCCACCCGGCGGCGTTCGCCGGGGGGGACGTCCGGGACCTCGGCCAGGAGGGCCTCCAGCCGGTCTTCCGGCACGTCCAGGAGCTGGTCGAGGTGCGCGGCGAAGGGCTCGAGGCCGAGTTCCTCGGCCAGGTGCCGCACCAGGCGGTGGGCGTGATCGGTGTGGGGGCCGTAGGGCCGGATCTCCTCCAGGACCTCCGGGGGCACGAAGGGTGCCAGCCACTTCTTCTCGCGGCCGTACCAGAAACAGAGGATGGCCTCGATGAAGGCCACGATGAGGTTGTTGCTCTCCACGTGGCTTTGTTTCCGGAGGAAGTGGACCAGGGGGTCGCGGCGCCCCGCCAGTTCGTCCACCTCGGTGGAGACGTCCCGGAGCAAGCCCTCGGCGCCGATCTCGTTGAAGTAGACCGGGAAGGTGCGGGCCACCTGCTTCACCAGGTTGTAGACCGGGGCGATGGGGCTGTTCAGGAGGCGGCTGACGTCGCGCTGGAAGAGGTCCGTGTCCTTGATGCAGGTCCCCGCGAGGCGGAGGTTGATGAGGAGGGCGGAGAGCAGCCGGCTGCACTCGGCGGGATCGGCCTCGACGAGGGAGAGCCAGACGCGGATGTTTTGCAGGTGCGCGGGGTTCGACAGCACGTGCCACTCCCGGTCCACCCCCTCGATCCCCGGCGGCGTGAACCCGAACCGGATGGTCTCGTCCAGGAAGACCTCCGTGAGGCGGGGGTCCCGGCGCTTGAGGACCTCGATCCCCAGGGCCTCGATGCACTGGAGGGAGGTGCGAAGGTACCGGCCCTCCTGGTGGCGCAGGAGGGCGAAGCTCTTCTTGAGGATGCCCTCGATCTCCCCGGGGTCGGCGGTGCGCACCATGCAGATGAGGCTCCGGTTGATCTCCCGGAGGATCTCCTCGCGGATGTTGGCCAGGCCCTCCGTCTCGGCCATGTGGAAGAGCATGAGGAGGCAGATGCCCCCCTCCCCCGACGGGCCCACCAGGGAGCAGGCGGACCCGGTAAGGTCTCGGGCGATGTCGCGGTAGGCCTCCACGATGTCCCTGTGGCCCGGAAAGGCCGCCAGGGCCAGGATCTCCGCCTCGTCCAGGGGGCGTCCGTCGAAGTCTGCCAGCTCCCGGAGCAGGGCGCGGAGCCGCTCGTGGGAGACGGGGCGAAACCGCTCCACCAGGCGGTCCGTGAAGGCCGGGTCGAGGGGCGGACGCTGGCGGGCGGCGGTCTCCCGGAGCCAGGCGACGGGATCGTCCTCCGCCAGCCAGCCCTGCCAGTTGACCCTCCGGAGTTCGAGCAGCAGGGCCCCGCAGGCCTGCCAGAGTTGTCGGGCCTCGCCGGGGTCGGGGGCCGCCTCCCGGACCTTTTCCACCAGGGTCCGGGCCGTCCGGGGAAAGGGGTAGTGGCTCCGGGCGCAGGCCAGGAGCACCGGCTCGGGCGCCTCGGCCAGCCGGTGGATGCCGTCCCGGATCACGGGGAGGAAGGGTCCGATCTCCCCGGGTTCGAGGGCCTGGGCGGCCTTTTCGACGAGTGCCAGGAGGTTTTGGGCGGCCAGGGCCTGGTGTTCCGCCTTCGGGGCGGTCTCCACGGCGTCGAGGAAGATCCCGAGCAGGGTGGCCAGTGCCTCCGGCCCCCTCGGCGTTCGGGCGTAGGCGGCGAAGTGCTTGAGGGCGAAGCTCCGGAACTCGTCCAGGAGGACGTTCCAGTTCCGGAAGGGGTGGTGCAGCTCGAAGAGGAGGTGGTCGAGGGTGTTGAGAATGCCCCGGTAGTCGGCCACCGCCTCGCGAAGGACCTCGTAGCGCGGGTCGATGTGGAGGTCCCGGACGGCGGTTTCCTCGAGGTTGACCCGGAGCGCCTTTGAGTCGAAGACCATGGGGCTGTGGCAGGGGGCGCCGGCGGCGGGGCGCTCAGCCCTTTCTCTCCTCCATGAAGCAGATGAGGTCGAGGACCCGGTTGGAATACCCCCACTCGTTGTCGTACCAGGCCATGACCTTGACGAGGCGGCCGTCCTGGACGCGGGTGCAGAGGCCGTCCACCACGGCGGAATGGGGGTCCCTGAGAAAGTCCGTGGAAACCAGGGGCTCTTCCGTGTATCCCAGGAACCGGCCCTGGGCCGCCTTGAGGTGTCCGTTCACCTCGGGAACGGTGGTCTCTGTCTCGACCCAGGCCACCAGGTCCACCAGGGAGACGTCCGGCGTGGGGACCCGGACGGCGAGGCCGTCGAGGCGGCCGGCGAGCTCCGGGATCACCTTGCTCACGGCGGCCGCGGCCCCGGTCTTGGTGGGGATCATGTTCACCGCCGCCGCCCTGGCCCGACGGAGATCCGTGTGGGGGAAGTCCAGGATCCGCTGGTCGTTGGTGTAGGCGTGGACCGTGGTGATGAGGCCCGAGACGATGCCGAAGCGTTCGTGGATGACCTTGGCCACGGGGGCGAGACAGTTGGTGGTGCAGCTGGCGTTGGAGACGATGTGGTGGGCCTCGGGGTCGTAGTCGTCCTGGTTCACCCCCATGACGATGGTGATGTCTTCTCCCTTGGCGGGCGCCGTGATAATGACCTTCCGGGCCCCGGCCTCCAGGTGCCCCCGGGCCAGCGGCGCTTCGCGGAACCGCCCGGTCGCCTCCACCACGTATTCCACCCCGGCGCTCCGCCAGTCGATCTGGGCGGGGTCCTTGGCGGCGCTCACCCGGATCTCGCGTCCGTTCACCCGGAGGGCGTTCTCCTCGGCCTCCACTTCTGCGGGGAACCGGCCCATGACCGAATCGTACTTGAGCAGGTGGGCGAGGGTCCGGGGGTCGCCGAGGTCGTTGATGGCGGCCACGGTGACCTCCGAGAAGGCCGGGTCGGAGACGGCCGCCCGGAGGACGTTGCGCCCGATGCGCCCGAATCCGTTGATGCCGATCCTGATCGCCATGGTTGGCCTCCTTGGAAGGTGGTGGTGGCCCGGCGCCGCCGGGCCGGGGCCTCGTCGGCGGGCGGGGCCCGCGGGTCATCTGCTTGTGGGGGTGCGGCACGACCGGCGGCGCGGGCGGCGACACGAGGGGGGCGACATCTCGGTGTGCATCCCCGGGCCGTTTGCCGGTGCGACGACCCCGTACCGACCTCCGGCGCGTCCACCCTGCGCCGCGCCTCTTCGAATAGTAGGCACCGGCGCCGGGGAAGTCAACGCGTTCCGGGGCCGCCCCGGAGCCGCCGCACCAGGGTGAGGCCGTGGTGTCCCCGGCCGTAGAGGTCGGGGCGCCGGCCGGCCGCCGTGAATCCCTGGGCATCGTAGAAGGCCCTGGCCTCCGGGGCCGCCTCCCGGACCTCCAGGACGGCCTCCACGGCGCCTCGCCGTCGGGCCCACCGGAGGACCAGCCCGAGCAGGGCGGCCCCGATCCCCCGGCGGCGGAACGCGGGGTCCACGGCCAGGTCGGCGACGTAGACGACGTCGCCGGTCCAGTGGAAGGCGACGAAGCCGGCGGCGCGGCCGCGGAGGGTCTCGGCCATCCAGAGGCGGCCGCGGGGCGCCCCGAGTTCGGCGGCCAGGGCCGCCGCACTCCACGGAGCCGGGTGGCAGCGTCGCTCGATGCGGAGGAGGTGATCCAGGTCGGCGGGGCGCGCCGGCCGGATCCGGAAGGCCGGCCTCCTGGATCCGGGCGCGGCGCCTCGGGCGGCAGGCACGGCCGGCGGGTCAGCGCTTCAGGATGGCGGATGCCTGGTTGATGCTCTTGCGGCCGTATTCCACCACGGTCTCGGCCACCTCCGCCAGGGGCCTCCCCTCTCGGGCCTGGCAGATCCGGATGAGCATGGGGAGGTTCGTCCCCGTGATGACCTCCACCTTTCCCTCTTCCAGGAAGGCCAGGGTCATGTTGGCGGGGGTGCCGCCGAACATGTCGGTGAGGACGAGCACGCCGTCCCCGTCGTCCACGGATCGGATGGCCTTTCGGATCTCGGACTGGAGTTCCTTGACCGGCCGCGAGGGATCCACGGAGAGGGCGGTCATCTGCGGGGTCTCGCCCACGATGAAGCGGGTGGTCTGGAGCAGTTCCTCGGCCAGCCTTCCGTGCGCGGCGATGACGACGCCTACCATCCCTGGGCTCCCTTTCCGGTCTCCGGGTGTTCCTTCTCGATGTCCCGATGGGTGACGATAACCTCCTCCCTCGAGGCTGTAAACATCCGGCGGAAATGTTCCACCAGGGCCACACTCCGGTGGCGGCCCCCGGTGCAGCCGATGGCGATGACGAGATAGGACTTCCCCTCGTCCCGGTAGAGGGGGACGAGGAAGCGCAGGAGGGCCTCGGCACGGAGCAGGAATTCACCGGTCTTCTCGTCACGGAGGACGTAGTCCTGGACGGCGGGGTCCCTGCCGTCCCTGGGCTGGAGGGCGGGATCGAAGTAGGGGTTGGCCAGGAAGCGGACGTCCAGGACGAGGTTGGCCTCCGCGGGGACGCCGTACTTGAATCCGAAGGAGACGAGGTGGAGGATGAGCCGGTCGAGGCGGGTCCGCGGGGAGTAGAGGGTCCGCAGCGTCTGGCGCAGCTGGTGGATGTTGAAGTTCGACGTGTCGAGGATCCGGTCGGCGCACTCCCGCAGCGCCGCGAGCTGCCCCCGCTCGGCCCGGATGCCCTCGGTGAGGCTCCCCTGGGGGGAGAGGGGGTGGGTGCGCCGGGTCTGGCTGAAGCGCCGGATCAGGACCTCGTCCTTGGCATCGAGGAACAGGACCTCCAGGTGGAAGCCGGCCGCGCGGACTTGGTCGAAGACCTCCCGGTGCCGGTGGAGAAAGGTCTCCTCCCGGATGTCCATGACCAGGGCCACCCGGGTGGGCCCGGCGGCCCCGGCCTCCTTGACCTCGAGGAATGCCGGCAGGAGCGTGACGGGCAGGTTGTCCACGCAGCCGTAGCCCATGTCCTCGAAGGCCTTGAGGGCCGTGCTCTTCCCGGAGCCGGACATCCCGGTGATGACCAGTACCTGGATGCGCCGCCCGGCGGACTGGCCGGCGGCCCCTGGGGGGCCGGGGACAGGCCTGACGGCGGGCTCAGGGGCCGACGTCCGCTTCCCGAATGGTCGCCAGAATCGCATGGACGTCCCCGGCCCCGAGGAGGGCCTGGCGGACCTCCCGAGACTTCATGAGGCGGGAGACACGGGCCAGGAGCCGGAGGTAGGCCGTGGCCGCCGCCTCGGGTGCGAGCAGCAGGAAGAGGAGCCGGACGGGCTGGCGGTCCACGGCGTCGAATTCCACCCCCCGGGGGCTCCGCGCCACGGAGATCACCAGCCGGTCGAGCCCCGCGATCTTTCCGTGGGGGATGGCCACGCCCTCGCCGATCCCGGTGCTGCCGAGGGCCTCGCGTTCCATGAGCACCGTGTAGACCCGCTCCGGGTCGAGCCCGGGTTCCGCCGCGGCCACGTGGGCCGCCATGGCGCGCAGGACCTCGGGCTTCGACCCGGCGGCCAGTTCCGGAAGCACGTGTTCCGGGCGCAGGTAATCGAGGATCCTCACGGCCGGTGGGGGACCAGGAGGCCCAGGGTGTCGTCCTTGCGCCGGTAGAGGACGTTCACGGTCTCTGTCTCGGCGTTGGTGAAGACCAGGAAGGGCTCGTCCTGCAAGGGGAACTGGGCCAGGGCCTCGTCCACGGACATGGGTTTGGCCGGGATGGGCTCGATGCGGATGGCCTCCCCGGCCTCGCCGGGCGCGGCGGGGGCTTCCGCTTCCAGGCCGCCCTTCAGGCCGCCGCCCTTCTTCTCGCGGAGCCGCTCCCGGGCGCGGCGGAGCTGCTTGTCGATCTTGTCCGAGACCAGGTCGATGGCGGCGCGCATGTCCTCCTGCTCCTCGGCGGCGTTGGCCCGGATGCCGTCGCCCGAGACCTGGACCTCGGCGATCTGGCGGAACTTCTCCACGGAGAGCACGATATTCACGTCCATCGGCCCGTCGGCGTACTTCTTGAGCTTCTTGAAACGCTGTTCGCAGTACTGGCGCAGGTTCTCCGACGGTTCCATGTGGCGGAATGTCACGTTGATGCGCATGCAGGACCTCCGGTCGTCATGTGGGGTTGAGATGATGGCGTCGCCCAAAAGATGACGGCGTCGCCAAGAGTCGCGGGCTGCGGCGCTCTTCGGATGCTCTCGTCATTGCGGCGTACCCAGGTACGCTTCATTCCTCGATATCCTCGCGCCCGGCATTTGGCGGTTTTCGCTTGGCCATCCACTCAGAGGGCTTGTTACGAGGCCATCAAAGATGCATCGACAAAAGGTCGCCGGCCGTTTCTTCATCGCTTCAGCGAGGGCCGTTTCCGCCGGCTGGACGGAAGGATCCCGAGAAGGTCTCTATACTTTGCCACCGTCCTCCTGGCAATGCGGATGTTGTCCTTGGCCAGGATCTCCACGATCTGCTGGTCGCTGTAGGGGTGGGCCGGGTCCTCGGACTGCACCAGGCGCCGGATCCGGTCCTTGACGCTCTGGGTGGCCACGTCGCCGCCGCCGTCCCCGCGCCGGAGCCCGGAACTGAAGAAGAACTTGAGCTCGAAGATGCCCTGGGGCGTGTGGACGTACTTGTTGGTGGTGACCCGGCTGATGGTGGATTCGTGCATCCCGACGTCCTCGGCGACGTCCCGGAGGATGAGGGGTTTCAGGTGGGCGATGCCCTTGTCGAGGAAGTCCCGCTGGAAGCGGACGATGCTCTTGGTGACCTTGTAGATGGTCTTCTGCCGCTGGTGGATGCTCCGGATGAGCCAGAGGGCCGACTTGAGCTTGCCCTGGATGAACTCCTTGGCCTGTTCCGGGGTCTCGCCCCTGGCCAGGGCGGAGCGGTAGAAGCGGCTGACCCGGAGCCGCGGCAGCCCCTCGTCGTTCAGGACCACCACGTAGTCGTCGTCCACCTTGTAGACGTAGATGTCGGGGACGATGTAGTGGGTGTTCTCGTCGGAGAAGGGGCGGCCGGGCCGGGGTTCGAGGCCGGTGATCACGTCGATGGCGGCGGCGATCTCTTCCATGGAGCGGCCGGTGGCCTTGGCCATGGCCTGGTAGTTGTGCCGCTCGATGTGATGAAGGTGGTGCGTGACCAGTTCCCGGACCAGGGGGTCCGTGATGCCGAGTTGTTCGATCTGGAGGAGCAGGCACTCCCGGAGGTCCCGTGCCGCCACGCCCGCCGGATCGAAGGACTGGACCACCGCGAGGACGGCCTCCACCTCCTCCGGCGACGCCCCGGCGGCCTTGGCGATTTCCTCCACGGTGGCCTTGAGGTAGCCGCTGGGGTCGAGGTTCCCGATGACGTGGCAGGCGATCTGCCGCTGGCGGTCGTCCAGGTTGGACATCTGGAGCTGCCAGAGGAGGTGGTCGGCGAGATCCGGGGACGTGGCCACGAAGGCCTCGTAGTTGGGGGCCTCCTTCTCCTCGAAGGAATAGGCCGGGAGCGCCGACCGGCCGTCTTCCCAGTACTCGCGCCAGTCCACTTCCTGCAGCGCCTTGTCTTCCCAGGGGGTCTGCTCCGACTCCGTGGAGGAGAGGGCCGGGATGGGGGCCTCGTCGGCGTCGGTGGGCGTCTCGGCTCCGGCCTCCCCGGGGGCCGTCTCCTCGTCCGTCCCTTCTTCCAGGACGGGGTTGGCCGCCAGTTCCTGGTTGATGGTCTCGATGAGTTCCACCCGGGACAGCTGGAGCAGCTTGATGGCCTGCTGCAGCTGGGGGGTCATGACCAGCTGTTGGGAGAGCTTGAGCTGTTGGCGGAGTTGGAGGGCCATGGCGGCTAGAGCGTGAAGTCTTCTCCCAGGTAGATCTGGCGGGCGACCGGGCTGGCCGCGATGTGGGCGGGCGGGCCTTCTTCGATGATGGCACCGGCGCTCACGATATAGGCGCGGTCACACACCGTCAAGGTTTCCCGGACGTTGTGGTCCGAGATGAGCACCCCGAGGCCGCGGGCCTTGAGGCCCCGGATGACCTCCTGGAGGTCCGCCACCGCCAGGGGATCCACCCCGGCGAAGGGCTCGTCGAGAAGGATGAAGGAAGGGTCGGTGGCCAGGGCCCGGAGCACCTCCACCCGGCGGCGCTCACCCCCGGAGAGGGAGTGGGCCTTGTTGTCGGCGAGCCGGTAGAGGCCCATGTCGTCGAGGAGCTCGCGGGTCCGGTTCTCGGCCTCCCGCCTGGGCACGTCGCGGGATTCGAAGACGAGGCGGATGTTCTCGGCCACCGTGAGCCGCCGGAAGACCGAGGCCTCCTGGGGGAGGTAGGTGATCCCCCGGCGGGCCCGGAGGTGCATGGGGAGATCCGTCACGTCCTGGCCGTCGAGGAGGACCTGGCCGCCGTCCGGCCGGACGAGGCCGGCGATCATGTAGAAAGAGGTGGTCTTGCCGGCACCGTTGGGCCCGAGCAACCCCACGATGGCGTGGTCCGCGACGTCGATGTCGACGTGGTCGACCACCCTCCGTGACTTGTATGTCTTGACCAGTCCCCTGGCTTCCAGTCGTGCCATCAGCTTGCTAGCATATTTTATACCAGCGACCGCCCGAAGTCATTCCTCCGGGTAGACGAGGGTCTCCACCCGGCCGCCTGGGCCGCCCTCGGCCACGCTCCGCTCCTCGTCGAGGTACACGGTGATGCGCTGGCCCCGGATGCGGTTCTGCCCCTGGGTCACGGTGGCATTGCCGCTGAGGACCACCCGTTCCTCGCCGCCGGCCAGGTACTCCGCCTCCCGGGCCCGGGCGGTCCGTTCTCCCTGGAAGAGCCGGACGCCGCCGGTGACCAGGATCCGCCGGATCCGGCGGCCCCCGGCGCCCGGTTCCGATTTGTCCGCCGAGTAGAAGACCTCCATCCGGTCGGCCTCGATGCGGAGTTCGCCCCGGGTGGCCACCACGTGGCCGGTGAAGAGCACGCGGCCGGCGCCCTCCGTGGCCTCCATCCGGTCGCTCTGGATGCGGATGGGGGGGGCGGACCCGGCCCGGCGCGCCGCGGCCCCCGCCGGGTACGGGCCGAAGACGGCGGCCAGCAGGAGGAGCCATGGGACTGCCGCCGCGATCCGCCGGGGCCGGTTGCGAAGACGTCTTCGGGGCATGCCGAGCCTCCTCGGGGCGTGGGGGCGGGGCCGCTGGTGCCGTCCCGGCCCCGGTGCCCGGATCCAGGTTATAACCGGATTCATCCCGCGAGGGAAGCGGGCCGGCGGCGGGCGGTCAGGGGGCCGGGGCCGCCCCCGGCCGGAGGAGGGTGGTCTGGTGAAAGACCCGGAGCCTTCCCTCGTCCGGGAGGAACTCGAAGCCCTCGCCCCGGATCTCGATGCCGGCCCCCGCCATCCGGACGGGTTCGGTGCTCCAGATGCGGCGCGCCTTCTGGTCGAGGAAGAGGCGCTCCGTCTCCAGCACCTTGCCGTCGGCGGTGCGGAGCACCACGTCGCCCTGGAGGGTGAGGAGCCCCTCGGCCTCCTGGAACTCCCCCTCCCGGGCGCGCAGGTGGACCCGGCCGCCCGCGTCGGGGAAGAAGTCGGCCTTCACCGCCTCGAGCCGGAGGAGGCGGGCCGCCCGGAAGCGGGCGCCCGATTCGGCGAGGACGCGGACCCGGAGGCGGCCGTCCTCGTCCCGGCGGTAGCGGATGCCCTCGAGGGTCATGTCCGCCTTCATGGCGGGCAGGCCGGGCATCCATTCCTGGCCCCGGTCGAGGAAGGTTCCCGGGAGGGCCAGTACGGCCAGGGCCGCGGCCACGAAGAGCACCGCCAGGAGTGTGCGGAGGCGGGGGGGGACCTTCAAGGCACGCCGGGGTTGAGGTAGCGGTTGAGGCAGTCGGCCCAGCGGTTTTGGGCGCGGAGGATCAGGTCGCAGACCTCCCGGACCGCCCCCCGGCCCCCGGGCCGGGCCGTGACGAAGTGGGCGTAGTCGGCCAGCGGCGGCGCCGCGTCGGCCACGGCCACGGCGAGTCCCACGCGGCGCAGGATGGGCAGATCCACCCAGTCGTCGCCCACGTAGGCCACCTCGTCGTCGGTCAGGCCGGTCTCGGCGAGGAGCCCGTCGAAGGCCGCGGTCTTGGACTCCTTTCCCTGGATCACCCGGTCGATCCCGAGTTCCGCGGCCCGCCGCGCCAGGGCCTCCGACCTCCGGGCGCTCAGGATGGCCACCGCCACCCCGGCCTCCTGGAGCCGCTTGATGCCGAACCCGTCCCGAACGTGGAAGCTCTGGACCTGGACGCCCTCCGCCGTGTAGGTGATCCGCCCGTCCGTCAGGACGCCGTCGACGTCGAGGACCAGGAGCCGGATCCGCCGGGCCTTTTCGAGGAGGATGTCGGGATCGGTGTGGGGCATGGCTGATGGGGGGCGCTTTCAGGGGGTGAGGGCCCGGTGGATGGCGGCCAGCTCCCGGAGGAGGGCCTCGGCCTGGTCGGGGGTGAGGCTGTTGGGCCCGTCGCAGCGGGCGCGGTCCGGGTCCGGGTGCACCTCCATGAAGACGCCGTCCACCCCGGCGGCCACGGCGGCCCGGGCCAGCGGTGCCACGAACTGCCGCTGGCCGGCGGAGCAGCCCTCGCCGCCGCCCGGAAGCTGCACGCTGTGGGTGGCGTCGAAGATCACCGGGGGGCCGATCTCCGCCAGGAGGGGCAGGCTCCGCATGTCCACCACGAGGTTGTTGTAGCCGAAGACCGTCCCGCGCTCCGTGAGGAGCACGCCCCGGCCGCCCGCCTCCCGGACCTTCGCCACGGCGTGGGCCATGTCCCAGGGGGCCATGAACTGGGCCTTCTTGATGTTCACCGGGCGGCCGGTGCGGGCGGCGGCCACGAGGAGATCGGTCTGCCGGCACAGGAAGGCCGGGATCTGGAGGCAGTCGAGGACCTCGGCGGCGGGCGCGGCCTGATCCGGGGTGTGGATGTCGGAGAGGACCGGGACGCCCAGCCGCTCCCGGATCTCCCCGAGCATCCGGAGCCCCGCCTCGAGGCCGGGCCCCCGGTAGGAGCGGATGGAGGTCCGGTTGGCCTTGTCGAAGGAGGCCTTGAAGACGTAGCCGAAGCCGGCGGCCCGGGCGGCCGCCCCGAGGCGCCGGCCCACCTCCAGGGCGGTGTCGACGTCCTCGAGCACGCAGGGGCCGCCGATGAGGAGCGGGGCCGTGCCGCCACCCACCCGTTCGTTCCCGATGGCCACGGTCTCGGTGCGCCGGGTCACTTGGCGTCTCCTCCGCCCGCCTCGGCGGCGAGCCTGCGGGCCAGGGCGGCCTGGATGAAGCTCGTGAACAGGGGATGGGGCTCCAGGGGCCGCGACTTGAACTCCGGGTGGAACTGGCAGGCGAGGAACCAGGGGTGGTCCGGGATCTCCACGATCTCCACCAGCTCGCCGTTGGGGCTCAGCCCCGTGAACCGGAGGCCGTGGGCCTCCAGGGTCTCGCGGTAGGCGTTGTTGAACTCGTAGCGGTGGCGGTGGCGTTCGGAGATCTCCTCGCGGCCGTAGGCCATGAAGGCCTTGCTCTCCGGGTCGGCCAGGCGGCAGGGATAGGCACCGAGCCGCATGGTGCCGCCGAGTTCGGTGGTCTCGTCCCGGCGCTGGACCTGGTCGGTGCGGTAGTCGTACCACTCCTTCATGAGGTAGATCACCGGGTCGGGGGTGTTGGGGGCGAACTCCGTGCTGTCGGCCATGGGCAGCCCCGCCACGTTCCGGGCGAACTCGATGACCGCCAGCTGCATCCCGAGGCAGATGCCGAGGAAGGGGACGCCGTTTTCGCGGGCGTGCCGGATGGCCTCGATCTTGCCGGGGATGCCCCGGGAGCCGAACCCGCCCGGCACCAGGACGCCGTCGGCGCGGGCCAGGCGCCGGGCTAGCGCCGCCCCGGTGACGTCCTCCGAGTTGACGAAGTCGATCTCCACGGTGGTGCTGTTGGCCACCCCCCCGTGGAAGAGGGCCTCGTTCAGGCTCTTGTAAGACTCCCGGAGGTTCACGTATTTCCCCACCATGGCGATCCGGACCTTGTGCTGGGGCTGGCGGACCTTGGCCATGAAGTCCTCCCACGGGGTGAGGACCGGGGCCCGGGTCCACATCTTGAGGGCGGTCATGATCCGCTCGTCGAGCCCCTCCCGGTGGAAGAGGAGCGGCACCTCGTAGATGCAGTCCACGTCCTTGGCGGTGATGACGCAGTCCTCCGGGACGTCGCAGAAGAGGGCGATCTTGGCCTTGATGTCCGGGGAGAGGTCCTTTTCCGTCCGGCAGAGGAGGATGTCGGGCTGGATGCCGATGGAGCGGAGCTCCTTCACGCTGTGCTGGGTCGGCTTGGTCTTGACCTCGCCGGCGGCGCGGATGAAGGGGACGTAGGTGACGTGGACGAAGAGGGTGTGCTCCTTGCCGAGGTCGCCGCGGAGCTGGCGGATGGCCTCCAGGAAGGGGAGCCCCTCGATGTCGCCCACCGTGCCCCCGATCTCGATGAGGGCGATGTCGGCCTCGCCCTCCAACTGGAGGACCGCCTCCTTGATCTCGTCGGTCACGTGGGGGATGACCTGGACGGTGCCGCCCAGGTAGTCGCCGCGCCGCTCCTTGGTGATCACGCTGTGGTAGATCCGGCCCGAGGTGTAGTTGTGGCGCTGGCCGAGGTGGGCGTTGGTGTAGCGCTCGTAGTGGCCGAGGTCCAGGTCGGTCTCGGCGCCGTCGTCGGTCACGAAGACCTCTCCGTGCTGGAAGGGGTTCATGGTGCCGGGGTCGACGTTGATGTAGGGGTCGAGTTTCTGGAGGGTGATTCTGAGACCGCGGCTTTCGAGGAGGGCGCCGATGGCGGCGGCGGCCAGGCCCTTGCCGAGGGAGGAGAGCACCCCGCCGGTGATGAAGATGAACTTGGTTCTCATGGTCGCTTCACGTCCTGGATGCGCTGGGGGCGGCGGGCGCCCGGGTCTGCCGGGGGCGGCCGGAAGCGGCGGCGGCCGTTTCCGGGGCCGGGGGGACGAACGGCTCGGCGCGGCGGCCGGGAGGCGGGCGGCCGGGTGTCGCGCGGAGGGAAGGGGGGTGACGGAGCCGGTCCGGGGCCGGGGGCGTCTGCATCATGCCGCCTCGGCCAGGCGCAGGAGGGCGTTGACCGCCGCCGCGGCCACGGAGCTGCCCCCCTTCCGCCCCAGGGCGGTGATGAAGGGTACGTCGGCCCCGGCCAGGCGGTCCTTGGACTCGGCCGCGCTGACGAATCCCACGGGCACGCCCACCACCAGGTCGGGGCGGAAGGCCCCCGCCGCCACCATGTCCAGGACCCGGAGGAGGGCCGTCGGGGCGTTGCCCACCGCCACGATGCCCACGTGGGGGGCGGCTCCCAGCTCCATGGCCGCCGCCGCCCGGGTGATCCCCCGGGCGGCGGCCCGCTCGGCGCAGGCCGGGTCGTGGATGGGGACCTCGACACTGCCGCCGAAGCGGCCGAGCCGGATCTTGTCGATGCCGGCGGCCACCATCCCGACGTCGGCGAGGATGGACTTCCCGGACCGGATGGCCGCGACCCCGGCCGCCACGGCCCGGGGATGGAAACGGAGGGTGCGGGCGAAGTCGAAGTCGGCGGTGGCATGGATGACCCGGTGCACCACGGCGAGCTCGCCCGGGGGGAGGTCCACGGGGCCGAGCTCGCGGGCGAGGATCTCGAGGCTTCGGGCCTCGATCTCCCCCCCCGGGGTGACGGCCGCCCGGGCGGCCGGTCCGCTGCTCGCCGTCATCGCTCGATTCCTTCCCGCGCCGGGATGCCCCGGTCGTAGTAGTGGCGGACGGATCGCATCTCGGTGACGAGGTCCGCCCGCTCGAGGACCTCCGGCGGGGCCCACCGCCCGGTGAGCACCACCTCCACGCCGGGGGGCCTCCGGTCCAGGAGCGCCGCCAGGTCGGCCGCCTCCAGCATGCCGAAGTGGGCGGCCACGTTGGCCTCGTCGAGGACGACGAGGTCGTACGCCCCCGAGGCCAGGGCGGATTCCGCCAGCCGGAGCCCGTCCCGGGCCGCCCGCAGGTCCGCCTCCGAGGGGCGTCCCCTCACGAAGCGTCCCGTCCCGAACTGCCGGACCTCCACGCCGGGCAGCCGCCGGAGCGCCTTGATCTCGCTGAAGTCCCCCCGCTTGAGGAACTGGAGCACCAGGACCCGCCACCCGGCGCCCGCCGCCCGGAGCACCAGGCCCAGGGCGGCGGTGGTCTTTCCCTTGCCGTCGCCGGTGTAGACCTGGACGAAGCGGCGATCCGGCGGGGGCTCTGGCTTCGATGCGGTGCCGCTCATTCGGGTGTCTCCGTGGGCCTTGCCGCCCGGCGTATCCCTGTCATCCTACCGGCCTTTTCGGGGGGCATCAACCGGGGCGGGCCGGTCGTCTTCCCCGCCGCCCAGGACGGGTTTCAGGATGTGGAGGGGCAGCCCCACGGCCCGGCCCAGGATGCCCAGGACACCCTTTCCGAGGGCCTCGGCGGGCAGCGGCGAGATCTTCGGGTCGCCGGCGGGCCCCCTGACCCGGAAGGCGATGGTGACCAGTGTCCCCCGTTCCCCGGCCAGCACGTAGCCCAGGAGCGGGACCTTCTTCACAACGGCGTCCACGCTCTTGAGCGGCGCCACGAGCAGCATGAGGTCCAGGGTGGGACCGTCCAGGCGGATGTCGCCCGTGGCGAAGAGGTCCATCCCTTCTCCCTTGACCGCGGCCCGGGTGAGGGTGAGCCGGTTGTCCGCCACGGTGCCCTGGATGTCCATCCGGCTGTAGCCGAACCCCTCCGTGGTGAGGTCCGGGAGGTGGCCCTTGAAGAGCTCGATGACGTTGAGCAGGGAAAAGAGCTTGGAGATCAGGGTGAACTTGTGGATGCGGCCGCCGTCGGAGCGGAGCACCAGCCGCCCGCCGGTCCAGGTCCCCGGGCGTCCCGACAGCTCCAGGGCGAGGTCGGCCCGGCCGGAGATGAGCCGCTGGGGCCGGCCGAGGCAGGGGAGTGCCGTCTCGAAGGGGAGGGCGGCGGCGGTGGCGTTGAGATCCATCCGGGTCTCGGCGCCGTGGGTGTCCCACCGGAGTCCCAGCCCGAGGCCGCAGAGCTCCGCCCGGGTCACCCGGAGATGGAGGTCGCCGGCCGGGGTGAGCCCGATCTTGCCTACGGCCCGGCGTACCGTGAAGACGTGGCCCGAGGTCGAGGCCCGTTCCAGCGTCTTCTCGGCCACGCGGAAGGCCTTCACCCGGAAACGGAGCTCGAGGTCCACGGGCCAGCGCCGGCGTCCCGACGGCGGGGTCCCGCCTTTCTTTTCCCCGGCGGCGGGGAGGAAGGAGGCCAGGTTCTCCCAGGTCAGGCGGGGGGAGGCGGCCTCGAGGTCCAGCACCAGGGCCGCCCGCGTGGCCCGGATGTCTCCCTTGAGATGGACCCGTTCCGGCCCGATCCCGAGGATCAGGACGTCCAGCCGCGCCGAGCCGCCGTGACCCGAGACCTTGAGCTGTTCCACGTCCACGGGGCGGCGGAGCCCCCAGGGCCAGCGGAGGTGGCGGACCCGGGCCCGGCCGGTGACGCGGGTCCGCCCGGGCCGGTCGGGATCGAAGGCCAGGGTGAAGTTCCCGTCCATCTCGCCGGAGAGCAGGCGGTTCCGGGAAAGGAGCCGGTCCAGGGATGTCTTCCGGATGGCCCCGGCCCATGCCAGGCGAAGCCCCCCCCGCCGCCGGTCGAGATCCAGGGAGAGTTCCCCCTTCTCCCCGCGGCTTTCCAGGGAGAGGCGCTCGATCCGGAGGTGGCCGGGTGTCACCGAGAGGCGGACGGCCACCCGGTCCGTCGCCGCGCCGCCGCGGCGGCCGGGAAAGAGGTCGCCGCTGAAGCGGGCCCCGGCCGCGTCCCAGGCCAGGTGGGCGTTCTCGATCCGGCACGGGAGGCGGGGCCGGTAGGCGGCGGGGAGCCAGCCACGTCCTTCGAGCCACATCGCCAGGGTGCGGCCCATGGCGCCCTCCACGTCCAGCCAGCCGCCGCGCGCCGCCTTCGGCCCGCCGAAGCGCACCGAGCCGGCGGCGCTGAGGGGGAGGCCCTTCACGTCGGCCTCCGCCCGGCGGAGGGTGACCCGCTCCTGGTTCACCAGGAGGTCCACCCGGCGGAGGCGCAGGCCGGCGGGCAGTGCGGGACCGTCCAGGCGGAGGTCGAGGGCGGTGGCCTCGGCCTCGTACCGCCAGGCCGCCGGGCGGGACCACGGGCCGGCGAGGGTGAACCGGGAAACGGTGATCCGGCCCCGGGCATGGGCGAGGAAAGGCGACAGCGCCCGGGCGGCCGCGGGGACGGCCGACAGCCCCGCCAGCAGGGGACCGGCCGAGATCTCGCCGGCGCCCTCCATGCGGAGATCCTGGCGGCGCCCGAGGGTGATGCTCCCGGCCACCTCCCGCAGCCGGTGGGGGCCCACCTCGGCCTCGATCCCGGTCCAGGTCACCTTCTCGGGGCGCAGGGCGAGGCGGCCGCGGCGGACGGTGAATGGCCAGGGGAGGCGGGCGTAGCGGCCGGAGAAGTCCATGGCCGAGACGTCGACGCGGACCTTGGGGGCATGGAGTCGCTCCCCGATCCGAAGCCGCCCCTCGGCCCGGCCGGACAGGTCACGGAATCGGTCGAGCTCCGACCGGAGCGCATCGCCGTGGACGATCCCCCTGAGCACCGGGACCAGGTCCGCCATGTCCACGTCCACGGCGATGTCCAGGTGGAAGGCCGGGTCCGCGCCGTGGAGGCCGAGCCGCAGGGTGCCGTCATGGCCGAAGGTGTGGTCCAGGCGGGTGGAGAGGTTTTCGCCCACCAAGAGGCCGTCCACGATCCGTACCTCGCCGGCCGTGTCCGTGAGCGAGAGACCTGGGACATGGACCTCCGTGCCCCGGACCGTGGCGGTGATCCGCATCTTGTCCAGCCGGTTCAGCCAGGAGGGCGGCCCCTCGAAGGAGAAACCGGCGGCGGTGGCGGTGCCTCCCCGGACGATGTCGCAGACCTTTCGGGCCACGGGATGCCCGCCCCAGAGGGCGAGCACCTTGCGCCGGACGCCGCCGAGGTCCACGTCGGCGGCCCGGAGATCGAGGGCGAGGCGGGAACGGCGGGCCCCTCCGGTTTCGGCCAGGTAGCGGATCCGGCCCGAGATCCGCAGGCGGGGATCCGAGAGGTCCAGGCGGTCGAGGCCCACGGTCCACGCGTCACCGTCCCGGACCACCTGGAAGGCCAGGGCGCCGCAGGCGAAGGAGATGTCCTCCTCGCCGGGGCGGAGGACCAGGCAGGGGATGTCGCCGGTGAACCGGCCCTCGAAGGCGCCGGTGCCGTCCCCGCTGACGTCGCCCTGCAGGTTGAGGACGAGGTCCCGGGGCGCCAGCGGGTGCCGGAGGCCCCAGGCCCCCACGGCGGACGCCGGCCGGAGACCCTTGAGCGCGACGCGGAGCCGGTAGCGGAGTGTCCCGGGTTCGAGGGTGCCGTGCACCTCGAGTCGGTCGGCAAGGCCGGGGGTGCACGTGACCTCCAGGGTGAGGGGCCGCTCCGAGAGCCCGATCCGCGCCTCGACCCCGGTGAGGTCGATCCGGCGCGGGCCGTCGCGGAGGACGATCCGCCCCTCCGTCACCCGGACCCGGCGGATCGGCGGCGGGACGAACCGCGCCCCGGCCGGCTCGGCGTGTGCCGGGCTCCCCGGCCGGTGCCACGCGGCCGGTTCTATCCGCGCCGACGGGGAGGCGAGCCGGACCTCCCAGAGGGCCGGCCGGCCGTGGGCGAGCCCGATGGGGTCCGGGACCAGTTCCACGGCCGGGGCGTCCAGCACCAGGCCGGGTAGCTCGATGTGCACCCCCGAGAGGGTGACCGCCGGGCGCGGGAGCCAGGACCACCGGATGGCCGCCAGGCGGGTGGCGGGCCCGAGGCGGGCCCGGGCCGCCTGGAGGACGCGGGCCCGGACGGCCTCGAGGCCCACGAGGTAGGGACCCAGCCAGACCACGAGGGCCAGGGGGAGCACGAGGGCGGGGAGGAGGCGCCGCAGCCGCCGCGGTCTCATCGGGCGGCCTCCCGTTCCATGATCCGGCGGGCGAGGTCGGCCAGCGCCGGGCAGGGTGGATCCGGCGGGTACGCCTCCATGAGCCGGATGAGCCGGCGAAGGGCCGCCGGGATGTGCCGGGCGAAGGAGGGCCGGCCCTTGACGCCGGAGAGGAAGGCGAAGGCCCCGAGGACCTGGAGGTTGCGGAGGAGCGCGAGCCGGGCGAACTCCCGGCGGAAGTCGGCCTCGGCCACCCGGACGCCGAGGGCGGACAGGGCCTCGAGGTAGTCGCCGAGCAGGGGCTCCCAGAGGTCCTGGGGCGGCTCCACGTAGGGGTCCAGCAGGAGGGCGGCGGCGTCGTAGGCGAGGGGGCCGAGGCGGCCGCCCTGGAAGTCGAGGACCCGGAGCCGGTCTCCCTGCACCATGAGGTTCCGGGACTGGAAGTCGCGGTGGAGGAAGTAGGCGGTGGTCTCGTGGCGCCGGACGCCCTCGGCGAGGGCGTCGAGTTCCGCCAGCAGCCCGGGGCCGGGATCGAGGCCGCATCTTCCGCGCACGAAGGCCTCCAGGAAGTAGCCGGCCTCCCGTTCCCGGGCGAGCCGGGCGTCGTAGGCCGGGGTGTCGTGGCACCAGGCCGGGTCGAAGCCGCGCCCGCCCGCCACTTGCTGGTGGGCGAGCACCTCGAGGGCCCGCCGGTAGAGGGCCCGGAGGCCGTCCAGGTCGCCGGCCCCGAGGCGGGCGAGGGCCGCGTCCTGGAGGCGGGCGTCGCCGAGGTCTTCCATCACCAGCCGCCCGGTGGCGGGATCGAAGGCGAGGATCTCCGGCACCGGGACCCCGCGCGCGGCGAGGTGGCGGCCGATCCGGAAGGCGCTTTCCGCCTCGGCTCGGCCCGCCGGCCCGGGGGCCGGGTCCACCACCACCGCCCGCCGCCCGTGCCAGTCGCACCGCGCAAAACGCCGGTCCGACCCGTCGGGTGCCGGGGCGCGGCGCGGTTCGTCATGGGCGGGGCTGGCGGTCGGGGTCGTCATCCGCATGGGTGAGGCACAGCGTCTGGCGGGGGGTCACGATGCACTGGTCAAGGGTACTCCCCTCGGGCACGGTTGCATAGTTCCAGACCACGGTGCGGCGCAGGGTGACCCCCCGGCCGATCCGTACGCCCCGGCCCAGGCAGGCCCAGTCCTCCACCCGGGTGTCCGCCGGCGGTGGCGGCTCGCCCGCGGGCAGGAAGAGGCGCGTCTCGTCCGCCTCGAGGAGCCGGCCGTGGGCGGCGAGATACCCCGCCGGGGTGCCGATGTCTTCCCAGACGAGGCCCCCGGGCGGATGGAGGCCCGGGCCGGGGAGGTCGGCCCGGGCGGCCCGGATCGCACCGGGTGTCTCCCGGAGGGCGGCCTCGAAGGCCGCGATCAGGGAACCCGGCCCGCCCCGGAGGCGCCGGAGCAGCGGCGGGAAGAGGATCGAGATCCCGGTGAAGGCCAGGGCCCCGGGCCCGGGGGCGTCGAACCCCAGGACCCGGCCGTCCCGGACGGCCAGCTTGTCGAAGGGCGGCCGCCGGTGCACCACCAGGACGGCGTGGGCGCGGTCCGCGGCGAACCGGTCCCAGAGGCGGCGGAAGTCGAGGTTGGTCACCACGTCGCCGTTGACCAGGAGGAGGGGGCGGCCCGGGTCGAGCCGGGAGAGGGCGTTTCCCACCCCGCCGCCGGTGCCGAGGATCTCCCGCTCCACGAGGAGCTCCACGCGGGCCCGGAACCGCGGGCGCCACGCCGCCAGGGCCGCCTCGATTCGGTGGGCCAGGTGGTGGGCGTTCACCGCGACGATCTCGGCGCCCGCCGCCTCGAGGGTCTCCAGGAGCCGGAGGAGGAGCGGTTTGCCGAGGACCGGGAAGAGGGGCTTCGGGGTGTGGAGGGTCAGGGGGCGGAGCCGCGTGCCGAGGCCGGCGGCAAGGATCATGGCCTGCATGGCGGCCCCGCCGCACCCCCGCGCCGGGCTACTTTCGGACGATCTTCTGGAGGTCCTTCAGCTCGGAGACCCCCGGGACCTCCCCGAGGTCTTTCCGGGGGTCCACCTCGTCGATCTCCTGGAGCCCCTTCTTGAAGGAACGGAGGCCGCGGCCGAGCCCCGCGCCGATCTCGGGGAGCTTCTTCCCGCCGAAGAGGAAGAGGGCGATGACGAGGATGACCAGGAGTTCCTGCGTGCCGAGTCCGAACATGGGCGTGTCCTTCGGCGGCTCGGGCCGCCGGGTGCGGCGTACCTACTGCGCCCCGTAGCTGTGGAGGCCGGAGAGCAGGAAGTTCACGCCGAAGTAGGTGAAGATGACCGCGGCGAAGCCCACGATGGCGAGCACCGCGATGCGCGGGCCCGTCCACCCCCGGACGAACCGGGCGTGGAGCGCCACGGCGTAGACGAACCAGGTGATGAGGGACCAGGTCTCCTTCGGGTCCCAGGTCCAGTAGCTGCCCCAGGCCTCGTTGGCCCAGACCGCGCCGGTGATGATGCCGAGGCTGAGCCACACGAAACCGAAGGTGAGGGTCTGGTACATGAGGGCGTCGAGGGTCCGGAGCGGCGGGAGGGTGCCCACGAGCCCGGCGGGGTTCTCGTCCGAGAAGTACCGGATGAGGTACATGATGCCCAGGCCGCAGGCCACGGCGAAGGCGGCATAGCCGAGGAAGCAGGTCACGACGTGGGCGATGAGCCAGTTGCTCTTCAGGGCCGGCACCAGGGGCTGGATGGCGTCCTCCACCTGGGGGCTGAAGGAGGCGTAGGCCATGGCGAGGGCGGCGAAGGGGGTGGCGAAGGCGCCGATCACCCGGTTCTTCGTCCGCCGCTCCACCACGAGGTAGACGAGTATCACCACCCAGGCGAAGAAGACCAGCGACTCGTAGAGGTTCGAGAGGGGGGCGTGCCCGTAGCCCCGCTGGTACGACTCCACCCACCGGAGGCCGATGCCCGCCGTCTGGAGGAGGAGCCCGCCCAGGGCCGCCAGGGAGGCGACGACCCCCACCTGCCGGACCCGGAAGATCCAGTGGAAGAGATAGATCACCGCCGCCCCGAGGTAGACGAAGGTGGTGAGACTCAGGAAGAAGGAACTGTCGAGGTTCATGGGGTAGCCTCCAGGCAGCGGTCCATGGCCTTGACGATCCGGTGGAAGTCGTCTTCGAAGGCCGTCTTGTTCTTGTTGGTCTGCCCGGCCAGGACGGCCACGGTCTTTCCGTCCCTCGGCCCCACCCACAGCCACAGGCGCCGGTGGCCCACCCAGAAGACCACCACGAAGCCGAGGATGAGGCCCGTGCACCCGAGCCAGACGATCCAGACCCCCGGGTCCTTCTTGACCGAGAGGCCTGTCATGAACCGCTGGCGGAGATCGATCAGGGACAGGCTGAATTCCTTGTCACCGCTGGTGAGGGGGGTCGGCCGCCCCTTGATGAGCCAGGGCCCCTGGAGCGGCCCGTCCCGGTCGGCCCACAGGAGCCGGACGGCGGCGCCGCCGTGGACGTTGGGCATGTACTGGATGAGCCGGAGCGAGATCCCCTTCTCCGGCCAGGTGACGGTCTGGTAGGCGGGCACGACCAGGGTCTTGGTCGCGCCGTCGGCGGCCTCGATCCGGACGGCCGCCTCGGGGGCCGCCTGGTAGTTGGCCTGGTAGAAGGTGATGCCCTTGTAGGTGAGGGGCCTGTTGACCACGACGGATCGGTGGAGGACCTCCCGGCCGCCGTCGATCACCGTGAGGTCGGACCGGTATTCCTTGGGGGCGCCGGTCTCGTAGAAGGAGACGTCGAAGTCGTCGCACCGCACCTGGAAGCCGAGCGGGATGGGGGCCCCGCCGCGGCGGTTCGTGATGGAGTCGGCGGTGTCGCCCTCCATGAGGAGGAGGTCGCCGTGGAAGCCCCATATCCAGCCGACGAGGGCGCCGAGGAAGATGACGAGGATGCTGGCGTGGAGCCCGTAGAGGGCCCAGTAGGTCCAGCGTCCGTGCTCCACCAGGTGGAGGGTCCCCCCGCCGATCTCCGCCGTGCGGGTCCGGCCGGCCCGCTCACGGAAGCACGCGGCGGCCCTTTCTCCGCCGGGGTTTCCGTGGAGGACCCAGCTGTGGCGGAGCGACATCCGGGCCAGGCGGTCCGGGTCGAGGGCGAGGCTGTCACGCCGGTAGAGCCGGAGGGTGACGGGCAGGCGCCGGATGGTGCAGGTGACCAGGTTCAGGGCGAAGAGGCCCATGAGGGCGAGGAACCACCAGGAGTGGTACATGTCGCCCAGGTCCAGGACCCGGATCAGCGACAAGAGCCGGGGAAAGTGCTCCCCGTAGAAGGCCAGGTCCTTTCCCTGGGGCAGCAGGGTGCCGATGATGGAGGCCACGGCCAGGGCGATGAGGAGAAAGATGGCCAGGCGGAGGGAAGAAAAGAGGTCGTAGATGCGGTCGAAGAGGGATTTGGCCGGTTCGGGGGGGGGCTGGGTCGGGGATTCCATAGCGGGCGCGGCGGGCCCATGGCCGGCGGCGGGAGGAAGGGGGGGCGGAGGCGCCCCGGGGTCAGTCGGACGACTTCCGGTCTTCCAGTTCGCCTCGGTCCTCGGGTTTGTCCGCCGCTTCTTCCTCCTTGATGGATTTCTTGAAGTTCTTGATGCCCTTCCCGAGGCCCTCGCCGATCTGGGGGAGTTTCCCCGCCCCGAAGACCACGAGGACGATGAGGAAGATGACGATCAGCTCCGGCATTCCCAACCCAAACATGCGTGTGTTCCTCTCGAAGGCGGAAAGGTGAGGAGGCTCACCTTTCCCGGATAGGCCGAACTTTACCGGCCCCCCCGCTGGCTGTCAACGCGGGCGCCGTCGCGGGAAAGGACATCCCCGCCCGGACCCCGGGGAGGGGCCGGGTTGACAGGGGTCTGGGGGGGAATTATCGTCCTCACTGGTTTCAATATACTGGAATTCCAAACAGATATGTGGCCGCCCCGCCTCCGGGGGCGGCGGGAAGGCCGGCGTCCATGACGGCAGGAGACGGACAGGCGCTGACGGAACGGCAGGCCAGGATCCTCCGGGCCGTGGTCCAGGGCTACATCGAGACGGCGGAACCCGTCGGGTCCCGGACCGTGGCCCGCCGGTCGGGCCTGGGCCTCAGCCCGGCCACCATCCGCAACGTCATGGCCGACCTCGAGGACCTCGGTTGTCTCTTCCAGCCCCACGCCTCCGCCGGGCGGCTGCCCACCGAGGCCGGGTTCCGCTATTACGTCGAGTTCCTCCTGGAGCCCGAGGATCTGTCCTGGGGCGACCAGGTGGCCATCGAGAAGGAACTCCTCGCCGTGGGCGAGGGCCTGGTGCCCGTCCTCAAGCGGGCCGCCCGGGTCCTGGCCGACGTCTCCGGGCAGGCGGCCCTGGTGAGCGTCCCCCGGGTCACCGGCGAGGGGGTGCGGCACGTGGAGATCTTCCGGGTCCGGCCGGGGCTCGCCATGGTGGTGATCGTCTCCGCCAGCGGTGTGGTCCGGAACCGGCTCGTCCGGCTCGACCACGACCTGCCCGAGGAGCGGCTCCGGGGCCTGGCCGATTCCATCAACGCCCGGCTCGGCGAGCTGAGCCTGGAGGAGATCCGCCGGCGGGTCCGGCAGGAGATGGAGGACGAGCGCCGCGAGCTGGACGCCCTCCTGGACGAGCTGGTGGCGGCGCCGCTCCAGGCCGCCGCCGGCGGCGACGTCCTCGTGGGCGGGAAGCTCAACCTCCTGGACGCCCCGGAGTTTTCCACCGTGGACCGGATCCGGCGTCTGCTGCGGGCCTTCGAGGACAAGGAATCGCTGCTGGCCATCCTGGACGGGTGCCTCGAGGCCAAGGGGGTCCAGGTGCTCATCGGGGCGGGGCCCGCCGCCGGGCTGCCCGGCTGCGCCGTGGTCATGACGCCCTACGCCGTCGGGCACCGGACGGCTGGGAGCCTCGGCGTGGTGGGGCCGGTGCGCATGAACTACGCCCGGATGAAGGCCCTCGTGGAATACACGGCGGCCGTGCTGAGTCACGTCGCCATGGAGACCTGAGAGACAGCCATGCAAGAAGGCGACAAGGACAGGGATATGATGGAAGAGCGCCGGGAGGCCCCCGCCGGTGAGGCGGAGACCGCGGTCTCCGCGGCCGATGCCGGAGAAGAGGGGCCGGGCGAGGCCGAGGCCCTCCGGGAACAGCTCCGGGCCTGCGAGGAGCGGGTCCTGCGCTTGGCGGCCGAGCTCGACAACTTCAAGAAGCGGGTCGAGCGGGAGAAGGCCGAGCACATGCGCTATGCCCTCGAGGCCTTTGCCAAGGAGCTCTTGCCCTTCCTCGACAACCTCGAGCGCGCCGTCGCCGCTGCCAAGGACTCCGGCGAGACGGACGAGAAGCTCGTGGAGGGCCTGGAACTCGCCCTCTCCGGGTACCTCAAGACCCTGGAGCGCTTCGGGCTCAAGGCCTACAGCTGCATGGGCCAGCGCTTCGATCCCAACTTCCACGAGGCCCTGAGCGTCCAGGAATGCCACGACGTGGAGGAGAATACCGTGGTCCAGGAGCTCCTCAAGGGCTACAGCCTCCACGAGCGGGTCATCCGGCCCGCCCTGGTGGTGGTCTCCAAGAAACCGCCCGAGGGGAGTGGACAAGGGGAGCCGAGTGCTTAACTTGGATTCGGCGTCCCCGGACGACGGGCGGCGCGACAGCTTGTCATCGACCGAAGGAGGAATCCTATCATGAGCAAAGTGATCGGCATCGACCTTGGCACCACCAATTCCTGCGTCGCCGTCATGGAGGGCGGCGAGCCCAAGGTCCTGACCAATGCCGAGGGCGGGCGGACCACGCCGTCCGTCGTGGCCTTCACCGACAAGGGGGAACGGCTGGTGGGCCTCCTGGCCAAGCGCCAGGCCGTCACCAACCCGGAGCGGACCCTCTTCGCCGTCAAACGCCTCATCGGCCGCAAGTTCGACGATCCCGAGGTGCGCAAGAGCCGCGAGATCTCGCCCTTCAAGATCGTCGAGGGACCCAACGGCGACGCCTACGTGGAGGTGGAGGGCAAGAAGTACAGCCCCGCCGAGATCTCCGCCATGATCCTCGCCAAGATGAAGCAGACGGCGGAGGAATACCTCGGCGGTCCCGTCAAGGAGGCGGTCATCACGGTGCCCGCCTACTTCAACGACAGCCAGCGCCAGGCCACCAAGGACGCCGGCCGCATCGCGGGGCTCGACGTCCTGCGCATCATCAACGAGCCCACGGCGGCCGCCCTGGCCTACGGGCTCGACAAGAAGACGGAAGAGAAGGTCGCGGTCTTCGACCTCGGCGGCGGCACCTTCGACATCTCCATCCTGGAGATCGGCGACGGCGTCTTCGAGGTGAAGGCCACCAACGGCGACACCTTCCTCGGCGGCGAGGACTTCGACCTCCGCATCGTGGACTGGCTCGCCGACGAGTTCAAGAGGGAACACGGGGTGGACCTCCGGGAAGACCGCATGGCCCTCCAGCGGCTCAAGGAGGCCGCCGAGAAGGCCAAGTGCGAGCTGTCCACCACGGCCGAGACGGAGATCAACCTCCCCTTCATCACCGCCGACGCCAGCGGGCCGAAGCACCTCGTCACCAAGCTCACCCGGGCCAAGCTCGAGGCCATGGTGGAGGACCTCATCGAGCGCGTCGTCGGGCCCTGCCGGACCGCCCTCCAGGATGCCGGTCTCACCGCCGCCGACATCGACGAGGTCATCCTGGTGGGCGGCATGACCCGGATGCCCCGCGTGCAGCAGAAGGTCAAGGAGATCTTCGGCAAGGAGCCCCACAAGGGCGTCAACCCCGACGAGGTGGTGGCGATAGGCGCGGCCATCCAGGGCGCGGTCCTCAAGGGTGAAGTGAAGGACGTGCTGCTCCTGGACGTGACCCCGCTCTCGCTGGGCATCGAGACCATGGGCGGCGTCATGACCAAGCTCATCGAGAAGAACACCACCATCCCCACCCGCAAGAGCCAGATCTTCACCACCGCCGCCGACAACCAGAACGCGGTGACCATCCACGTGCTCCAGGGCGAGCGCGAGATGGCGGCCGACAACAAGACCATCGGCCGGTTCGAGCTGGTGGGGATCCCGCCGGCCCCCCGCGGCGTCCCCCAGATCGAGGTCACCTTCGACATCGACGCCAACGGCATCCTCCAGGTCTCGGCCAAGGACCTCGCCACCGGCAAGGAGCAGTCCATCCGCATCCAGGCCTCCAGCGGCCTCAGCGACGAGGAGATCCAGCGGATGGTGAAGGACGCCGAGGCCCACGCCGAGGAGGACCGACGGCGCAAGGAGCTGGTGGAGGCCCGGAACCAGGCCGACACCCTCATCTACAGCACCGAGAAGAACCTCCAGGAGCTGGGCGAGCGGGTGGACGAGGCCACCCGGTCCGCCATCACCGACAAGATCGCCGTCCTCAAGAAGGCCATGGAGGGCGACGACATCCAGGCCATCCGCCTGGCCCAGGACGACCTCATGAAGGCGGCCCACAAGGTGGCCGAGACCATCTACAAGGAGGCCGCCGGCCAGGCCGCCTCGGCGGGCGCCGCCGGGGGCGGCGCGGAGGCCGGGGCGTCCGCCTCCGGCAGCGACAAGGGCGACGACGTGGTGGACGCCGACTTCGAGGAGGTGAAGTAGCGGTACGTTGCGCCGGCCGGCATCGAACCGGGACGGGTGGTTGCCAGGCGACCCCCGTCCCGTTTATTTTTGATGGCGTCGTGCAAGCGGTTCCGGGGACGGCGGCGTTTCCCCCTCCGCCGGGGCCGGGCAAGGAGGTGCCGTGGGCGGCACGAATCGAATCCTGGTGACGGGCGGGTGCGGCTTCATCGGCACCAACTTCGTCCGGCTGGTCATGGAAGGGCGCGACTGGGAGGTCGTCAACCTCGACGCCCTCACCTATGCCGGAAACCCCGCCAACCTGGCCGATCTCGAGGGGGACCCCCGCTACCGTTTCGTCCACGGCCGCATCGAGGACGCGGGGCTCGTGGCCGAGCTCGTGGCCGGGGTGGACGCCGTGGTCCACTTCGCCGCCGAGAGCCATGTGGACCGGTCCATCCTGGACGCCCAGCCCTTCGTGGTCACCAACGTCTTGGGGACCCAGGTGCTGCTCGACGCCGCCCGCCGGTCCCCGCGCCTTCGCCGCTTCGTCCACGTCTCCACCGACGAGGTCTACGGCAGCCTCGGGCCTGAGGATCCGCCCTTCACGGAAGAGACGCCGCTGGCCCCGAACAGCCCCTACGCGGCCTCCAAGGCCGCCTCGGATCTCCTGGCCCGGGCGGCCTTCAAGACCCACGGCCTCCCGGTGGTGGTGACGCGGTGTTCCAACAACTACGGGCCCTACCAGTTTCCAGAGAAGCTCATCCCCCTCATGATCGCCAACGCCTGGGCGGGACGGCCGCTCCCGGTCTACGGTGACGGCCTGAACGTCCGCGACTGGATCCACGTCTCGGATCACTGCCGGGGGGTGCTCGCGGCCCTCGAGCGCGGGCGCGACGGCGAGGTCTACAACCTGGGCGGGCGGTGCGAGCTCACCAACCTCGAGGTGGTCCGCCGGGTGCTCGCCGCCGTGGGGCGGCCGGAGTCCCTCATCACCCACGTGGCCGACCGGCCCGGGCACGACCGGCGCTACGCCATGGCCACCGCCAAGGCCGAGGCGGAGCTCGGCTGGCGGCCCGAGATCCCCTTCGACCGGGGCCTCGCCGAGACCGTCGCCTGGTACGAGGCCCACCGTGACTGGGTCCGGGCCATCACCGACGGGTCCTACCGGGACTACTACCGCCGGATGTACGGCGACCGGCTGGGAGGGCGGACGTGAGCCTCCGGGTGCTGGTCACGGGGGCGGGCGGGATGCTGGGCCGTGACGTGGTGGAGCGGTTCCGGCGCCATGCCGACGTGGTGCCCCGGCTCCGCTCCGAGCTCGACGTCTCGAGCCCCCAGGCCTGCATCCGGGGCCTGAAGGACGTCCGGCCCGACGTGGTGGTCAACTGCGCGGCCTTCACCCGGGTGGACGACTGCGAGACGGAGCGCGGCGCCGCCTACCTCGTCAATGCCAAGGGTCCGGGGCACCTGGCCTGGGCCTGCCGGGAGTGCGGCACCCGCCTCGTCCACATGAGCACCGACTACGTCTTCGACGGGCAGGGGCGCCAGCCCTACAGGGAGACCGACGCCACGCGGCCCGTGAACGTCTACGGCGCCTCGAAGCTGGCCGGGGAGCAGGCCATCCAGTCCATGGGGGGCGACTACCTCATCGTCCGGACCGCGTGGCTCTACGGCCGCCACGGGCCGAACTTCGTCCGTACCATCCTGCGGCTGGCCGAGGAGAAGGAGATCCTCCACGTGGTGAGCGACCAGCGCGGCTCCCCCACCTACACGCCGGACCTCGCCCTGGGGCTCTGGTGGCTGGTGGCCCAGGGGGCGCGCGGGATCGTGCACGTGACCAACGAGGGGACGTGTACCTGGTACGAGTTCGCCCGGGAGATCTTCCGCCTCACCGGCCGCGACCCGGACCGTGTCCGGCCGGTGGCCACCCGCGACTATCCCCGGCCGGCCCGGCGTCCCGCCTATTCCGTCCTGGACACCAGCTTCTTCGCGGCGCTCACCGGCGGGCGGCTCCGGCGGTGGAACGAGGCCCTGGTGGACTACCTCGAGGCCGAGGGACTCCCGGCCTCGGACGGGGAAGGGGAAGGGGCGGCGGATCCCCTCGCAGCCGGGTGAACGCGGCCGGGGATCCGGGAGGGGCGGGCCGGGCGGCCCGGCGGCGGTGAGGCGCCGCCGGGGTGCGGCGCTGGAGGCGTCCCGGTGGGCGATGGCCGGTGCGGCGCCGTCACGGCCGGATCACGGCCGTCCACTCCCCGCCGTCGGTCTCCTCCAGCTCGATCCACCCCGGGTGGGAGAGCATCCCCGGGTTCAGGACCAGGGTCTCCCCGATGCGGTCGGTGCCGCGGGCCTCGTGGATGTGGCCCGTGAGGCAGAAGAGGGGGCGGTGGCGCTCGATGAAGTCGCGCACGGCGCGGCTGCCCACGTGGGCCCCGCTTGGGATGCGGTCGGTCGCGGTGTCCACGGGAGGCGCGTGGCTGACGAGGATCAACCGCTTCGCCTCCCGGACCTTCTCGAGGCCCTTTTCCATGAGGGCCGCGAGCCGTTCCTCCGGGAACTCGGTGGGGGTGTTGAAGGGCGTGGGGTTGGAGCCGCCCACCCCCACGATGCCGGTCTCGCCGAGCATGACGCCGTCGGCGTGGAGGTTGATCCCCCGGGCGTGGAGCATGCCCGCCACCTCCGGCTGGTCGAGGTTGCCGGGGACGGCGAGGATCTTCCCGTTGTAGCGGCGGATGGCCCCGAGGACCTTTTCGGCCTCCTTCTCGCCGCCGAAGTTGGTGAAGTCGCCGGTCACGATGACGAGGTCGGCCTCGGCGAGACCGGGGATCCGGGCGAGCTCCCCGTACTCCATGTGGATGTCTCCGAAGGCGATGACGCGCATGGACTCCTCCTGGGAGGCCGGGGGCCTCAGGCGGCGGGTTCGAGCCGCAGGAACAAGGGGATGACGTTCATCTTCCGGCTCACGGTCCGCGTGCGCCCGAGTTCCCAGGACGCCACGCGCCAGTGGGGCGCCAGGGCCGCCTCCACCGCTTGCACGATGTCCGGGAGCCCGATCACCGGGTGGCGCTGGAAGACCTCCGGGAGGCCGTAGGTGAGGTTGCACGCCAGGCACTTCCCCGGCCGCTCGGTGAGCCGGAACTCGAGGTGCAGGGTCCCCGTGGCCTCGTCGAAGTGGGAGAGGCCGAGGGAGATGTCGAAGGCCCCCTCCTCGGCGCCCCCGTAGAGGGCCTCGAAGAAGGCGTCGTCGCGGCCGGGCGGGAAGAGCGAGGCGACGAAGGCCTCGTCGAGGACGGCCGCGGGGTTTTCCGGGGTGGAGACGGTGCGCTTGATGGGCGGACCTCCTTGATGGGGATCGGAGTCTTTTCACCAAAAAAAATAAACGAGGGCGGAGGGATGGGCAAGGGATGAAGGCCTCGCAGGAAGGCCTTGGATCGGATGGGCCGGCCCGGGAAGGGAGCGGGCTCAGCTGATCAGGTAGCTCAGGGCGGCCGAGAGCAGGCCCGCCACCAGCATGAGGAGCCCGGAGCGGATCCGGCCGCGGCCGGAGATGCACCCCAGGAAGACCCCGAGCACGAAGAGGGCGGTGAAGGCCGTGGCCAGCGAGATCCCGTAGATCCAGTGGATGCTCGGGGCCCACGGGGTGAAGAAGAAGGGCACCAGCACCAGGGCGGCCGCAAGGAAGGGGGAGAGACCGTCCACCACGGCGATGATCCGGCTGGCCACCGCCACGGCCCGGCCGAGGCGGCTGTCGGTGAGGTCGGTGAGCGTTTGGCGTCCGAGCCGGGCGAGGTCGTCGCGGCGCTCCGCCGCCTCGGTCATGTAGGCGCCCCAGAAGCCGGAGACCCCGATGGCAAGGGCGGTGGAAAAGCCCGTCCGGAGGATGACCGCCGGGTCGTGGACCTGGGCCAGCCAGCTGCCGAGCACCAGGCCCGTGGCGGTGAGGAGGCCGTCGAAGGCGTTGTTGACGAAGTAGCGGCGGGCGATCTTCCAGATACCCACCATCTTGTCGTAGCGCCGGAGCTCCTCGACGGCCCGGCGCAGGGCGAGGGGTGCCATCCCGGGCTCAGTCCTGCGGGGTGGGGGCCTCCTCCACGATGACCCGGCCTGTCGAGACCTTGTCGATGGAGTGGATGGCGCCGCCCATGTCGTGGATCACGTTCCGGATCCGGGCGAACTCGAGGTCGGTGCCCTCGAGGGTGATCTTCACGTTCTCCACCTTGGCGTCGATCTCGTAGACCGTGATGTCCACGCCGTCCACGCCGGGCAGCACGGCCAGGGCCTTGGCGATGGCGAGGATGTTGGGCTCGTGGGGCTTCAGGACGTCCAGGACCAGGCGGCGGAGGGTGGGCCGCGCCGGTGATGACGGCGGTTCCGGTTTCCCGGCGGATGTGGTGTCGAAGGCCATGGATCGGTTCACCTCGTCGTGCAGGGCGCCCGGGGCGCCCGGTGGTCGGCCCCGGTGGCGGGGCGGGGCGGCGGGGCGCCCGGAGCGTCCCGCCAGCCTCTTACTAACGGAACCCGGGCCCGGGGGCAAGTCCCCCGGGCGGGGCGGCTTCATGGCTCGTCTTCGTCGTCCTCGCCGCTTTGGGGCCCCTCGCCGAGTTCCGGCGCCGGGGCGGCGGGGGCGAGTTCCACCTTCTCGATCTTCTCGAACCGGCGGGTGATCTTCCGGGCCGAGGTATGGACCTCCTCCACGTCCTTCCCGGCCTGCCGGATGTGGCGGGCGAGGTTGTCCATCCGCTTCTGGAACCGGTCGAAGTCCTCCGCCAGCCGGACGAGGTGGTCCTGGATCACGTGGAGCTGGCGGCGCGTGGCCGCGTCCTTCAGCACCGCCCGGGCCGTGGTGAGGATCGCCATGAGGGTGGTGGGGGAAGTGAGCCAGACCCGGCGCCGCCAGGCCAGCTCCACGAGGTCCGGGTGGTGGGCGTGGATCTCGGCGAAGACCGCCTCGGCCGGGAGGAACAGGACGGCGCCGTCGGCGGTCTCGCCGGGGATGACGTACTTGTCCGCCACGTCCTGGATGTGGCGTTTCACGTCGGCCTTGAAGAGCCGGGCGGCCCGGGCGCGTTCCGCCGCCGGGGCGTCGGGGTCGCACATCCGGTGGAAGTTCTCCAGGGGGAACTTGGCGTCCACGGCCACGGTGCCCGTGGGTTCCGGGAGGTAGAGGAGGCAGTCCACCCGGGTGCCGTTGGAGAGCTCCCGCTGGAGGGCGAAGGCGCCTTCCGGGAGGACGTTCCGGACCAGGGCGGCCAGCTGCACCTCGCCGAAGGCACCGCGCGAGCGCTTGTCGGCCAGCACCTCCTGGAGCGAGACCACGTTGTGGGACAGCTCCTGGATGTGGCGCTGGGCCTGGTCGATGAGGGCGAGCCGTTTCTGGACGTCGGCGAAGGTGGCGGTGGTCTCCTTGAAGCCCTCCTGCAGGCGGCCCTCCACCTGGCCGCCGATCTCCCGGAGCCGGGTGTCGGTGGCCCGGGTGAGCTGCTCGAAACGCCTTTCGAGCTGCTCCGTGGAGGCGGAGAGGGCCGTTGTCACCTGGCGGTGGACCTCCCCCATGCCCTTCAGGAGCCCCTCGTGGATCCGGGCGAGGTTCTCGGCCCCCTGGCGGAGCTGGGCCGAGACCGCCTGTTCAAGGCCCGCCGCGTGCCGGGCCTGTTCCTCTCGGGCCTGGGCCTGGGCCCCGCGGAGGTCGGTCCCCAGGGCCTGGACCTGTCGGGCGATCTCCTCGAGGCGGGCCTCGGCGCGGACCGCCTCCTCCCGGCGGCGCAGATGCGAGACGATCCCCGCGGCCAGGGCGGCCAGGGCGAGCGCGGCCGCCGCGGCGGCGGCGGCGAGGGTGGGGTCTGCGGGCATGGGTCGACCGGTCGGCCTGGTTTCAGCCTCGCTCGGGGGCACGGGTGTGGATGGCGACGCCGACAGTTTATCCCGGGGCGGCGGCGGGGGAAAGGGGCTCGGGGGGGCGGCGGCTAGCGGCGTTTCGGCAGGAAGCGGCTGGTGGTGTCGACGCGTCCCTCCCGGTCCAGGTAGAACCGCCCCCCGTAGGGATCGGCCGGGATCGAGGCGAGGAGGCCCGAGCGGACCAGCTCCTCGATGTCCTTCGGGAAACGGCCCTTTTCGCGCCGGAAGGCCGCCACTGCCTTCTCGATGACCGCCACGGCCTCGAGGGCCTGGCGCCGCCGGAGCAGGGAGGCCCGGGTGCGCGGGTCGCGCGTGGTGCGGATGAGGTCGTCGAGCAGCACGATGCCCGCCATCGTCTGGCCCCCGTAGAGGCTCATGCGGGCGGCCAGTTTCATGATCCATCCCGGGGCGCCGGGGCGTTTCGCCGCCTTCCGGAGGTAGCCCGCGGCCGTGGCATAGTCCCGCTGGAAGTAGAAGTGGTTGAACCCCAGGTAGAAATAGGGGCGGTAGAGGTCGGGCCGGGCCTCGGCGGCCTTGAGGAGGAGCCGGTCCGCCTGGGGCAGCATGTCGTTTTTCCAGGTCAGCACGGCCTCGGCGAAGACGTAGGGGTCCCAGAACCGGGGGTCGAGGTCGGTCACGCGGTCCAGCCACTCGTAGACCCACTGCCACTCCGCGCGGGAGGGTTCCCGGGCCTCGATGAGGGCTTGTCCCACCACGGTCATGACCCGGAGGAAGAACCAGTCGCTGGCGGCCCCCGTGAACTCCAGGGTGGAGGCCCGGAGGACGCCGGTGGTGGGCGGGGGGAAGAGACCCGCGGTGGCGGCGTGGAAACGGCCCCGGGCCTCGTAGAGGCGGTCGGTGCACCAGGGCACGGCGAAGAGGGCCAGGGCGAGGACCAGGATCGTGCCGCGGGTGCCCTTCATGCGAGGTCCTTCCTCCGGAAGACCAGGATCGCCCCGCACAGGAAGACGGTGCCGTAGCAGAGGGCGTTCAGCACGAGGAGCAGGAGGTCGGCGGCCGGGGTCACCATGCCGTGGCTCGCCTGGAGCTTGAGGTCGAAGGCGGCGAGGTCCGGGACGAGGTACTTCACCACCCGGACCGTGACCTCCACCACCGGCGAGATCTCCACCCCCGGCACCTTGGCGGCGATGAACCGGAGGACGTCCTCCACCGTCTGCCCCACCACGTAGGTGGAGAGGGAGAAGAGGAGGGCCACGAAGGAGCTGGTGCTCACCGTGGACCAGAAGACCACCATGGCGTCGAGGAGGACCACCTCGAGGAAGGCGGCGCCCGTCGCCTGGAAGAAGGCCGCCCAGGAGAGGCTCTGGTAGTAGAGTCTTCCGTAGATCGCGCGTCCGCCGAGGAGGGCGCCCGCCGCGGCCGCCGCCAGGAGTGACATGACGGCGGCGGCGAGGAGGACCAGGCCGCCGAACTTTCCCAGGATGAAGTCCGTCCGGGAGACGGCCCGCGACAGCAGGGCGAAGGCGGTCCGCCGCTCGAAGTCCCGGGCCAGGAGCTGGATCCCGAGGAAGAACGGAACGAGCAGCCCGCCGGCGGTGACCACGGAGAGACACCAGTCGGCCTGGACCTTCCCGATCTCGCGGAGGAAGAAGCCGCTCACCGGGACGGAGACGGCGAGAAACCCGGCCGCCGCGATCCCCACCCCGATGAGCACCCGGTGGCGGAGCCCTTCCCGGAAGGTGAGCCACGAGACGGCCCAGACGCGGTTCAGCCGCTTCATGGCCGGTTTCCCCGGATGACCTCGAGGAAGAAGGCCTCCAGGGGGGAGGCCGCTCCCGGTGCGGCGGTTTCCGCACCTACCCCGGCGCCGCGGTGCTTGAGTTCGCCCGGGGTCACCTCGGCGACGAGCCGCCCCCGGTTCATGATGCCGATCCGGGTGCAGAAGCGTTCCACGTCGGTGAGGATGTGGGAGCAGAAGAGGATGGTCTTTCCCCGGGCGGAGGCCTCCTGGAGGATCTCCACCACCAGGTGCCGGCCCAGGGGGTCGAGGCCCGACATGGGCTCGTCCAGGACGAGGAGCCGGGGATCGTGGACCAGGGCGTAGGCCAGGGCCGCGCGTTGGGTCATCCCCTTGGAGTAGCTCCGGACGGGCTTGTCCGCGGCGTGGAGGAGGTCCACCCGCTCCAGGATCTCGTCGATGCGCGCCCTGGCCTCCCGCGGCCGCATCCCGGTGATGCGGGCGGCGAAGCGGAGGTGCTCCCGGGCGGTCAGGTGCTCGTAGAGGCAGGGGTTTTCCGGGAGGTAGCCCACCTCGGCGTGGACCTCGGGGTCGGAGGGCGCCCGGCCGAGGATCTCCACCTCGCCCGCGTCCGGGCGGATGAACCCCATGAGGATCTTGATGGTGGTGCTCTTCCCGGCGCCGTTGGGCCCCACGATGCCGAAGACCTCCCCCTCCGCGAGCCGGAGAGAGAGGTCTTGGACGGCGGGTCTTTTGTCACGCCGGAACGGGTTCAGCCGGTATCCCTTTCGGACCCGGCTGAACCCGGCGGCGAAGGCTTCAGCCAATGTTACTTGGTGCTGCCCTGGTAGGTCCAGGCATTAGTTCCGTTTGTGCTGAAGGCAGAGGAGTTGCTCCCAGTCGGCGCAGTGATGGCCGTGCCAGCATCCACGGTCTTTTGCCGCTGATAATATCCGGGCTTGTCGGATCCGATACCGTATTCCATCCCGTTGGTTGTGTCGGTCTTGTCGTTGAAGGAGTTGATGGCGAAGCTGTCGTCTAAGATATTGTAGCCAAGCTGGACGTTCGGGGAGAGTTCAAAAGAAAGCTGGCCACCACATGTAGCATCTGTCACGTTGAACAAGCCCGATGTGACCGTACCCGATGCGGCAATGGCAGGGCCTTGATATCCCAAGGCAACCAGGAAGAGGAGTGCCATGGAAATCTGCAAGCAGCGAATGAGTCTGGTCCGCATGTCATGCCTCCTTGAGCATAAGTGGCGAAATCTACGAGTAAACGATGAGTAAACCGATGGTATCAAGCCATGGATCACGGCACCGGGTATTCCATCCATTCCGCGTAGAAGCCCTCGAGGTCGGTCCGAAGGTTCCGCAGATCGGAGAGCGCGCTGGTGTTCTGCGCCCTCGCCCGGTACTTGGCGAACTGCGGGATGGCGATGGCCGCCAGGATGCCGATGATGGCCACGACGATCATGAGCTCCACCAGGGTGAAGCCCTTCTGCCCTGCCTTTCTGGCCTTGTGGAAGAATTCAAACATGTTGGTCCCTCCTTGCGTTGAGGATTTGGGTTGGTATCCGATGGGTTCCCATGGAACCGAAACTCTCGACCGGCCGCCGTGTCTGCGTCTCACCTCCCCTGGGCCGGGTTGTGCTCTCCGAGTGGCTTCGGCCCCATAGGTCTGCGAAAAGTGTGCCAAGATGCTGGAGGCCTCCCGGGCGCCGGGGGGCCCGGCAGGCGGCCGCCGGCGGCGGGGATGCCGGCATGGCCCCTCCCGCCCGCTCCGGGATGGGAGCGCCGGGAGAGAGCGGGGTGTCGAATTTTGTCACCATGGTGCCCAAAAATGGTCATGCACGAACGGGCCATCTCCCTTCCTGTTGTGGACTGATCGGCGGCGGAGGTCAAGGGCTTGAATCCGGCGCGGTGCGGAAAGGGAGCGCCCCCACCGCCGGGGTCGCCGGGGGCGGGGGCGCGGGGATCGGCGCGTGGCGCGCGCCGCCTGCTTACTCGTCCGTCATCTCGCGCCAGTTCACCCGGCCGCTGTGGACGTTCTTGAGCGGCAGTTCGGGGGTCTCGATCTCGAGGATGGCGCCGGTACTGGTCTGGACGAAGGCCTTCGAGCCCTCGGATTTCCCGGTGTGGAGGCTCGGGGTGAGGGCCATGCCCCGGCCGAGGTTGCGGCTCGAGGCGCCGTGGGTCGCGCCCTGCAGGTCCGCGAAGATGTTCTTGAACCAGGCCGTCCCCGTCTGGTAGTAGAGGGCGTAGAGGTAGCTGTAGCCCTCGGGGAGGCAGACGTTGTCGATGGGCTGGTAGGTGGTGTAGAGCAGCAGCCCGCCGAGGAGCGCCGCCTGGCCGAGGTTGCGCTCGCGGGGGATGGTCATCTCCCGGTACCAGCCGTCCCGGTAGCTCAGGATGTAGTCCTTGAGCTCGCCGAAGTTGTTCACCTTTCCTGCCAGCGGTGCGACCCGGTCGGGGAGGCAGCTCGTGTCGTTGGCCGAGCAGATGCTGGCGTTGGCCGCGTCCAGGAAGTTCTCCGAGGCGCTGCAGCAGAGGCTCGCCAGCGCCGGCGAGGTGGCCAGCGCCACCTGGATCTGGTCCACCCGCTGGAGGCCGCGGCTGCCCCTGGGCTGCGGGAGGAAACCGGCCGGGCCGAATTCCACCTGCTCCCAGGTGAGGCGCCCGGTGGTGGCGTTCGTCGGCTCCATGATCCCGAACTCGTACTGGGTGGTGTTGTCGTTCTTGTCCACCAGGGCGTCGAAGTAGCGCCCCGTTCCCACGTAGATCCAGTAGTTCTGGCCGTCGGTCCCCACCGCCGGGGCAGCGGTGATGGGCCGGCCGGCGTCGATCAGGACCGCCGGGTTCGGGCTGCGGAGCCCGGCCCACTCGTGGGGGTGCGTGAGTTCCTGGGTCCCGTCGGCGGCGAGCCGCCGGGTGATGAGCCGGTAGAGCTTTCCGCCCTGGCCCGGGGCCGAGTCGCCGATCACCGTGCCGAAGTAGACCGCGTCGGCCTTGTAGAGCGGGTCGTGGCGGAGGTCGAAGTCCACGGTGATGAGGTCCGAGACGAAGCTCTTGTCGTCCAGCTCGAAGCAGCCGGCCTCGTTGGCGAAGGAGGGCGGGGCCGCGGGCAGCCGGAAGGCGCGCGGCGTGCCCGCCAGGCCGTTCAGCGGGAAGGTGCAGACCCGGCCCTTCTGGGTGCTCTCGCCGTACATGTTGGTGGGGCCGCTTCCGAGGACGAGGGTCCACTCCGTGGTGTTGGTGTCCTGGCGCATGGGCACCACGGTGGGGATGGCCGTGGTGAAGCCCATGGGGGCTTCGCTCCCCGTGGTGGTGTCTGTCATCTCGGCCAGCAGCGTCGGGGGCTTCTCCGGGTTGGTGATGTCGAGGATGAAGTAGGCCGAGACGAAGGTCCGGTCGTCGCTCGCGTAGTCCAGGGAGCCGTCCACGGCGAGGTCCAGGTCGGCGGCCTTCAGTGTGCCGCCCCCGAGGCGCATCCCGCCCACCAGGAGGGTGCCCCAGCCGCCGGGGTGGTCGGCGTCGTCGGGGAAGATCTTGGCGTCGAAGATCCGCGGGCGCAGATCCACGAAGTACCGGTGCTGGTAGTCCGGGTCGGTGAGGCACTTCAGGTAGGGCAGGAGGTTGTAGGGGACGTAGGCCCACATCTCCTGGCCGAGCTCCGGGGCTCCGGCGGCGCCGCTGCAGTTGGCGTCGCGGCAGAACTTCCGAGTCGTCGGGTCGAAGAAGCCGCCGTTGACGGCGTGGAGCATCCCGTCGTTGGCGCCGAAGTAGACCATCTGCCGCCGGTTCTTGTAGTGCCGGTAGAACCGGGCGTAGGAGAGGTCGTCGTAGAGGAGGGCGTAGCTCTCGGCGGGGGCGGCCACCACCATGGGCGTGGAGTGGACCACGTCGCCCAGCCGGTACACCTTGGGAGCACCGCCCTCCACCAGGGTCCGGTTGCGGAAGCCCGTTACGTTGGCTCCCCGGATCCAGTTGATGATGTCGATGGCCTCGGCGTTGGTCTTGACGCCGAAGTCCTGGGAGATGGGACCGCGGCTCGCGCTCACGCCGAAGGCCGCGGGGAGATTCTGGTCGAAGGGGAGCACCTCTCCGGAGTCCACCACGCCGTCGGCGTTGAGGTCCTCCCAGGTGAAGATGTAGCGCTTGGGCGTCCCGGAGAGGTAGGTCGCCCGGTTCGCGGTGATGTCCGCGTCGGAGATGCCGGCCAGCCAGTCGGCCGCGGACCACAGGAAGTGGACGTTCTCGATCTCGGTGGCGTTGGTGCAGGTGCCGGCGGTGGCGTTCAGCCCGCCGTAGCAGGCCCGGGCCCGCTGGAGGGCGGAGTCGAAGTAGAGGGTGACCTGCCGGTCGGCGGCGGGGTCGAGGGCGTCGTCGCCGTTGGTGTCCTCGAAGATCCCGCCGGTGGCGCCCAGGAAGAGGGAGTGGACGTCGCCCACCCACCGGACCTCGTTCCGGGGCGACTGGTTGTCGAGCTTCCGGGTCCAGAACATGGCCTGGAAGACGGCGCCCTCGCCGCCGCGCGAGGCCGAGATCACCGACGCCGCGGTACCCGAGGCGGCCCGGGCGGCGATGTCGGTGAAGACGTTCCGGAGCTGGGTCTCCAGGGCCGAGACGTCGGTGGCCTGGTAGAGGGTCGTCCCGCCGTTGGCGGCGGCGGCGGTGAGCTGGACCAGGGGGTTGCACTCGCCGGTGCTGTTGTCGCTCCGCTGCGAGCCGGCCACCACGATGTAGGTGGAGATGTTCTTCTTGGTCACCGGGTTGCCGCTCTCATCCGTGTACCAGGGGTTGGCGTAGAGGTCCAGGGGGTCGCCGTGTTTCCCGAACCAGGCGAGGTCGTCGAGGAGGGAGCTCCCGTCGAGGCTCCCGCACGCGGCCGGGTCGGCGTCGCCGTCGTTGTGCCCGGCCAGCGCCGCGAAGGCCCGCATCGCCGCCGCCTGGTCGGCGGTGGAGGCCCCGTCGGTGATGAGGAGGATGTTGTTGCTCTGGCAGTAGGCCAGCACCGGGTCCGGGTGGCTCGCGTCCACCAGGAAGTCCTCCACCCCGAAGCCGGAGTTCAGGCGCCGCGTGGCGTTCTGGCCGTAGTAGCCCAGGGCGTTGTAGAGGGCCTCGGCCAAGGGTGTCCACGTGGTGGCCTTGATGTCGTTGATGGCCTGGACCAGGGCGGCGGTGTGGGTGGTGGCGTTGCCGGTGTCCATGTCGATGTAGGCCAGCACCTCGGCGCCGTCCTGGTTCTTGGGGTTGGTGCAGTCGTAGAGGATGTAGGGGTCGGAGGCGTTGCACTCGGTGTCCGAGCCCTCGTCGTTGAAGGCCATGACGCCGATCCGGATGGCCCGGGAGAACTCGCGGATCACCCCGGTGGTGGGCGGCGAGGGCTGGGCGATCCGGCCCCGCATCACGGCGATGGGCGAACTCAGCTGGGCGGTTACGCCGTAGTCGGTGAGCATGGCGGGGAGGTTCCAGAACTCGCCCGTGGAACCGGCCTGGTCCGTGGGATCCACCACGTCGGGGATCTCCATGGCCCCGCAGAAGTCACGGAGGGCCTGGTCCACGCAGTTGTCCGAGTCGGGGATCCACGTCCCGCTCGACGTGGAGCCCGTGACCTCCCACTTTTGGCAGTAGGCCGGGTCGCCGGGGTGCTTGGGGTGGTACTTGGTGCAGGTCAGGGTGGCGTTGGAGGAGACGGCGTTCCAACACCGGCCCACGTAGCCGTACTGGGTGACGGTGCCGTTGACGTCCTGGTAGATGCCGAAGCAGACGTAGCCCGGGTAGTCCGGGGTGATGTCCCAGGGGTCGATGAGGGCGTAGAGTTTCTCGCAGTCGTTCTGGGCGGCGGTCACCGAGCCCGCCCCCGGCGGCCAGACGCCGTGCTTCGCCAGGTACCAGCAGTTTTGCACCGAGTGGTTGAAGGGGGCGTTCATGTAGCCGCTCAGGGTGGCGTAGGTGCTGGTGGCGTTGTCGTAGGCCATGCAGGCGTCGATGTCGCTCTTGATCTGGCCCTGGCTGCCGCCCGCCTCGAGGAGGTCGATGGCCTCGTCGCAGGCCGAGGTGTCGAAGCCGTTGGTCTTGGGCTGGAAGACCTCGATCTGGGTCTCGGTGTAGAGGATCCAGTCGACCCCGGTGTCGTCCTCCGGGTTGGTGCCGTGGGAGGTGCCCCCGGTGGGGGTGTAGTACATGTGGTAGAGGTCGTAGGTGCCGGAGGAGCCGATGTCGCTCACCAGGGTGCCGGCCGGGTAGGCGACGTTATCGGCCCAGCGGCCCAGGGTGTACTCGGTCCAGGTGACGCCGGTGTCGTCCAGGGCGCTCGTGGCGTTGGAGGCGGATGTCCCGCTGGTCGTCGCCTTGTAGAGCGAGCCGACGCTTTTCACGATGTCGCCGGCGGTGTAGGCGGTCCCGGCCTTCCAGAGGGGATAGGGCTCCCTCGGCGGCCGGACGCCCAGGGCGAGGTAATAGGTGGTGACCCCCTGGGTGACCGCCACCTGCTTGATCATGCGCCGCTCGAGGCACCCGCGGGATTCCATGACCAGCTGGTGGTTGGCGGCGTCGTATTTTCCGCCCGTCAGGATCCGCTTTTCCACGTCGAGTTTCGAGGCCGCCGCCCAGTTGAGGAAGTTCCCGGTGGCGGCGAAGGCGGTCATCTTGTGGGGTGTGAGCGTCTCGTTGATCTTGAGGCAGAGGGTGCCCGCCTTGTCGTAGCGGGTGCCCACGGCGGTGGTGCAGAGGGCGTCCGCCTCGGCGGCGGTCTTTCGCTCGAACTGCTGGGACGTGGCGTTGTAGGCGTACCACTGGGTGTTGCCGGCGTCGTCCACCCGGTCGAAGTAGCCGGCGTAGCTCCGGGTGGCGTTGTAGCTTTCCTGCCCGGTGGCGAGGTCGATACCGTCGTAGCAGGCGCCGGGGTCGGCCTCGTCCACGTAGGCGAGGTCGTACATGCTGGCGGAGTTGTCGATCACCAGGAGGAGGTTCGGCGGCACGCCGCCGGAGAGGAAGGGCGGTATGGCGGTGTTGTCGGCGCAGGTGTCGCCGGCGAGGGCGGCGGCGCCGGGAAGAACAGCCGCCGCGAGCAGCGCGAGCGTGGTGGCGAGGATGTGTCGGATGAGGCCCTTCATGGTGTGTCCCCCCTTGAGACTGCGGTTCGGGTGGTCGATTTGGTCATGTCGTCGCGTTTCCGGCACGGGCGCCGCTTGCGCCCTCCGCCGCCGGGTCCGCTAGAAGCCGCCGCTTCCGAGCACGTAGCGGTAGACCTCCTCCACCACGGCGCGGCCGCCGCTTCCCCGGGCGTTCACCCCGGTGCTCTCGATGGCGTACCAGCGGTTGGCCCCGCCGGCCGCGGCGCTTTTCCCCACGCCCTCGTAGCCCGCGGCCATCTGGATGGAGGCCCCCTGGGCCCAGTCCACGTTGAGAAAGTCCACCACGGCCCGGGCGGAGCCGTCGGCGGAGGAGATGGTGACGTTTCCGCCGTCACCGTAGAGCGAGGTCCCCGGGACCACCTTCATGCCCAGGGTGTAGGCGGTGCCGCCCAGGGTCATGGGCACCGTGACGGTGCCGTTGCCGTCACCCTCGGCCCCCATGTTGTCGATGGAGTAGGCGACCCCCTCCTCGGCCATGCCGAGCCCGCTCTCCGCGCGGTTGAGGGCCTGGGCGTACTGGTAGATGTTGCCGGAGATCCCGATGTCGATGGAGACCATCTGGCTCAGCCCGATGGCCACCACCATGAGGGCGGCCAGCACCACCAGGCTGATGACCAGGGCGATGCCCGATTCACCGGGGCGCGCGTCTTCGCGGAGAGGCCGTTCGTCGGTCATGGTCATTTTCCTTCCACCAGCCGGTCCAGGGTGACCCGGTGGGTGAGCCCGGCCGCGTCGCGCCAGGTGGTCTCCACCTGGACCTTCCAGAAGGTCTTCGCCGCCCCCATGGGCGTGTCGCCGTCGCTGGTCCAGCGGGTGCTGTAGGCGGCGGCGCCCACGGTGTCGGTGGCGGTGCCGTTGCAAGCCGCCGAGCCGATCTTCGAGGTGTCCCACCCCGAGACCACCGCGGCCCGCTCGTCCAGCCGGCCCTGGGCCACCTGGAGGCCGCGGGTGAGCTCCCGGCTGAAGGTCCGCTGCCGGATGGTGCTCCCCTGGAAGGCCATCCAGCCGAGGATCCCGACGGTCAGGATCAGGATGGCGATGATGGTCTCGATGAGGGTGAAGCCCGCCTCGTCGGTCGGGGGCCGTCCGGCGGGATGCCCGGGAATCGTGCGCGCGTCTCTTCTCTGCGTCATCGGCGGGGCCTCACTCGTTCATGTTCCGCAGCCACACGGTGGTGGTCATGAGCAGCCGGTGGTAGCCGTCGTTGTAGGGACCGAAGGTGACCCCGGCCATGGTGTAGGTCTTGGTGTTGGTGTAGTTCCGGTCGGGGTGCTCGGCCCGGGCGAGCAGCCAGACCCGGACCGCCTTGATGGCCCCCGGGTCGGCGGGATCGTCGGACCAGGTGGTGCCGTTGTCGTCGGTGGTGTACTGGAACTGGAGCTTCTCGATGCCGTCGGCCACCTCCCAGTCGGACGCGGTGGTGTAGGCGTAGTTCTCGAGGA
This sequence comes from Dissulfurirhabdus thermomarina, assembly GCF_012979235.1. Lineage (NCBI taxonomy): Bacteria > Pseudomonadati > Thermodesulfobacteriota > Dissulfuribacteria > Dissulfuribacterales > Dissulfuribacteraceae > Dissulfurirhabdus > Dissulfurirhabdus thermomarina. The sequence continues at coordinate 179,445 of NZ_JAATWC010000004.1, read as the reverse complement.
GGAGCGTGCGGTTTGCGTCCACGTGGATCCGGATCGGCGCCACCATGTAGACGTCCGTTTCGTCGAGGAGGGTGTCCACGGTCTTGTCCAGGGTGTAGCTCGGGGCGGAGATCCCGGTCACCCGGAAGAAGGCGTTGTCCGGGTAGGGATGGAAGGCGAGGTAGCTCTTGAAGTCCTTCATGGCCGCGGTGGTGATGGTGGGGGTGCCGACGTTCTTCAGCTTGATGGTCTTGGTGTTTTCGTGGAGCCCGTCCACCTCCCCCACCTTCTTGAAGCCGAGGACCACCGTCACCTCGTCGGAGGAGTTGGCGGCGGTGTCCGGGGTGCGGTCCACGATGGTGAAGACCCGGGAGAAGCTGGTCCCGTTGTCGTCGGTGAGGGTGGCGTTGTAGGTCTTGAAGGACTCCCGGCATCCGAAGCCCGCGTGGCGGAAGATCCAGGCCAGGCGGTCCATGGCCGCCCGGGCGTTCATCTGCATGTCGGCCACCTGCTCCTCGCGGGACTCGTTCTTGAGCTGGCTGCCGAAGGAGGCGTAGATGGTGGCCACCACCAGGGAGAGCAGGACCAGAGTGACCATCATCTCCACCAGGGTGAAACCCCGGGGGGCGAGCATGGAGAGGTGTCGTGCGCGGGCGTTCATCATGTCTTCTCCGGTCCCACCAGCCAGACCTTGCCGGCGTTGTTGGTGCGGAGGATGAACCGGGTGGTGCCGTTTTGCAGGGTGACGTTGCCGCTGGTGGTGGTCCCCCGCGGGGAGATGCTCAGCGTGGGCGGCGTGCCGGGGTACCCCGCGGTGGCGGTCATCCGCTCCGGCGGAAACGGCGTGACCCAGAGATCGGTGCCGTTGGAGGCGAGTTCCACCGTGTAGTTGCCGGCGCCGAAGCGGATCTCGATGCGCCGGTTGCGCTTCACCGCCTCGGACTTGGCCCGGACGACGTCGGCCCGGAGGTTGAAGGCGGCCTTCCGGAGGCGCAGGCCCTCGGAGTTGAGGTACAGGGCCGCCATGCCCGCCATGATGGCGATGACGGCACAGACCATCAACACTTCCACCAGGGTGAAGCCCTCGGCCCGGTGGGGGCCCGCTCCGTGGTGTCTGCAGGTGCGGTGTCTCATGGGTTCTCCGTCTCGGCCCGGCCCGTCCGCGGCCGGCCGGCCGTCTACTGGAAATGCCATTTTCATGCCAGTATACCTCGAGCCCGGAACGGCCCCGTGCCGTGGGGAATCCCATGCCGAGGGGGCGGGCCGGGTGGGTAAGGTCTTACCCACTTCTGGGGAGGCGCCTACCCATCGGTCGCCGTCGTGCGCCTCGGGCCCGTCCCGGCGGGGGGCGCCTCCGAGAGGCCGAGCCGCTTCATCTTGTTGAGGAGCGTCTTGTAGCTCACCTTGAGGGCCCGGGCCGCCGCGGCCTTGTTGCCGCCCGAGGCCCGGAGGGCCTCGAGGATGAGCTCCCGTTCCCGTCGTTCCCGCTCCGCCTCTCCCGCCGCCCGGAGCCCCTCCCCCGCCTCCGGCGGGGCGGCGGGCGGGGCCTCCATGAGGGGGAGGAGGTCGTCGGCCTGGATCCGGCCGCCGGAGAGGAGGGCGGCGCGGTCCAGCAGGTTGAAGAGCTCCCGGACGTTTCCCGGGTAGGTGTAGGTCCGGAGGAGGTCCGCGGCCTCGTCCGCCAGCTCCACGGGGGTGCCGAGGCTCTGGCGGAGATGGGCGAGGCGGTGGCGGGCCAGGGGCAGGATGTCCTCGGGGCGGCGCCTCAAGGGCTCGAGCTCCAGGGGGAAGGCCATGAGCCGGAAGAGGAGGTCTTCCCGGAAGCGGCCCTCTGCGGCCTCGCGCCGGAGATCCTTGTTGGTGGCGGCGATGACGCGGGCGTCCGAGGTGCGGGCCTCGGTGCTCCCCAGGGGGAGGAAGGTGCCCTCGTCCAGGAAGCGGAGGAGCTTGGGCTGGAGCGGGAGGGGCAGGTCCCCGATCTCGTCCAGGAAGAGGGTGCCGCCCCGGGCGGCCGCGACGAGCCCCTCCTTGGCCTCCACGGCCCCGGTGAAGGCCCCGCGGACGTGGCCGAAGAGGAGCGACTCGGCCAGCTCCGAGGGGAGGCTTGCGCAGTTCAGGGTGACGAGCGGCGCCCGCCCGCTCCGGGTGTGGATGTGGCGGGCGATCACCTCCTTCCCCGTCCCCGTCTCCCCGAGGATGAGCACCGGGAAGGCGGTGCCGGCGACGCGCCCGGCAAGCTCCATCGCGCGGCGCATGGCGGGCGACTCGGCCACGATGCCGCCGGGCCCCGGGGCGAGGGCGTCGGCGAAGCGGCGGGCCAGGGCGGTGAGGTCCACGGGTTTTTCGAGGAAGTCCTGGGCCCCGAGGCGCAAGGCCTCCACCGCCTTCTGGACCGTCCCGTAGGCCGTGGCCACGATGATGGGAAGCCCCGGGCGGCGCCGGCGCGCCTCGGGGATGAGGGAGAGGCCGTCGCCGTCCGGGAGTTGGAGGTCGAGGAGCAGGGCGTCACACCGGTCCAGGCGGCGGGCCCCCTCCCGGAGGGTCCCGGCCACCTCGGTCTCGAACCGGCCGGCGAGGGCCTCGGCGAAGAGCGCGGCCAGCTTCCGGTTGTCTTCGACGATGAGGATCTTGGGCGGCATGGCGGTTCCTGGCGGGCGGCGGGGCCACCCCCATTTCTTTTTTTCGGACGGCCGGGGCGATGCCATGAGCCCGGTTCCCGGGGCGGGTGGCCGGCGGCCTTTCCCCCGCCCTTGACCGGGGCCGCCGAAGACGGCATCCTTGATGGCGTCGCGAGAATCGCCGAGCGGAACGCTTGGCGGCGCTGTTTCCCATCGCATCCTGCGGCGTGTCGAAGTACGCCCCGGTCCTCGCGATGGTCGCACCTCGTCCGCGGCGGTTCTCGCTTCGCCATCCCCGCGCCGTGCATTCGGCGATTTTTGCTGAGCCCTCCACTCAGGGGTCTTTTTATGCCACGACGCCATCATCCTTGGATTTCCCAACGGCTTTCGGTTACCATGCCCTTCAAGGAGCCCGCAACATGCTGAACGATCCCATCCCCCAGGCCTACACCTTCGACGATCTCCTCCTCGTGCCCGCCCACTCCGCGGTACTGCCCTCCGAGGTGGACGTCTCCACGCGGCTCACCTCGGACATCCGGCTCAACATCCCCATCGTGAGCGCGGCCATGGACACGGTCACCGAGGCGGAGATGGCCATCAGCCTGGCCCGGGAGGGAGGCATCGGCATCATCCACAAGAACATGACCGTGGAGGAACAGGTCCGCGAGGTGGAGCGGGTCAAGAAGTCGGAGAGCGGCATGATCGTCTCCCCGGTCACCGTGGAGCCCGGGACCCGGATCTGGCAGGTCCAGAAGATCATGCGCGACTACCGGATCTCCGGGGTCCCGGTGGTCCGGGAGGGCAAGCTCGTCGGCATCGTCACCAACCGGGACCTCCGTTTCGAAACCAACTGGGATCTCCCGGTGGAAGAGGTCATGACCCGGGAGAACCTCGTGACCGCCCCGGTGGGCATCACCCTGGAGGAGTCCAAGGCCCTCCTCCACGAGCACCGCATCGAAAAGCTCCTCGTGGTGGACGACGAGGGGAACCTGAAGGGGCTCATCACCATCAAGGACATCGAGAAGATCAAGAAGTATCCCAACGCCTGCAAGGACGACCTGGGCCGGCTCCGGGTGGGGGCCGCCGTGGGGGTCGGCGAGGGACGGCTCGCCCACGTGGAGGCCCTGCTCAAGGCCGGGGTGGACGTCCTGGTGGTGGACTCGGCCCACGGGCACTCCCAGGGCGTGATCGAGGCCGTGGAAGACATCAAGAAGACCTTCCCCAACGCCCGGGTGGTGGCCGGCAACGTGGCCACCGCCGAGGGGGCCGAGGCCCTGGTGAAGGCCGGGGCCGACGTCATCAAGGTGGGGGTCGGGCCCGGTTCCATCTGCACCACCCGCGTGGTGGCCGGCGTCGGGGTGCCGCAGCTCACCGCCATCCACGACTGCGCCGTGGTGGTGAACCGCCACGACCGGACCCTCATCGCCGACGGCGGCATCAAGTTCTCCGGCGACGTCACCAAGGCCATCGGCGCCGGCGCCCACTGCATCATGGCGGGCAGCCTGCTGGCGGGCACCGACGAGAGCCCCGGCGAGCTCGAGCTCTTCCAGGGCCGGAGCTACAAGGTCTACCGGGGCATGGGATCGCTGGCGGCCATGAAGAAGGGGAGCCGCGACCGCTACTTCCAGGACAAGGTGGGCACCGCGGCCAAGCTCGTCCCGGAGGGCATCGAGGGACGGGTCCCCTACCGGGGGCCGGTGGCGGCCATGATCTACCAGCTCGTGGGCGGGCTTCGCTCGGGGATGGGCTACCTCGGCTGCCGGACCATCGAGGAACTCCGCCAGAAGGCCCGCTTTGTGCGCATCACCCCGGCGGGGCTGCGGGAGAGCCACGTGCACGACGTGATCATCACCAAGGAAGCGCCCAACTACTGGGTGGAACGCTGACCGCGCGGCGGCGGGCGCCGCGGCCGGGAAGGGGGCGGCATGGCGGCACGGAGGACGGCCGCGCGGGTCATCGTGGCCGCGGCGGTCGCGGCGCTTATCGCGGCGGCCTGGCTCCTGGACCTCCACCGGTACCTCACCCTGGAAGCCCTCAAGGCCGCCCACGGCGGCCTGGTCGCCCTCCGCCGGGCCCACCCCCTCCTGGTGGCCGGGGGCTACGCCCTTACCTACGTCCTGGTCACCGCCCTCTCCCTGCCCGGCGCCGCGGTCATGACCCTGGCGGGCGGGGCCGTTTTCGGGCTGGCGGTCGGGACGGTGATCGTCTCCTTCGCGAGCAGTATCGGGGCGACCCTCGCCTTTCTGGCCAGCCGGTTCCTCCTGGGGGAGTGGGTCCAGGAGCGCTACGGAGACCGGCTCCGCGCCGTGAACGAGGGCATCGAGCGCGAGGGGGCCTTCTACCTCTTCACCCTCCGCCTCGTCCCGGTCTTTCCCTTCTTCGTGATCAACCTGGTGATGGGGCTGACGCGGATGCCCGTCTGGACGTACTACTGGGTCTCGCAGGTGGGCATGCTCCCCGCCACCATCGTCTACGTGAACGCCGGGCGGGAACTGGCCCGGATCGATTCCCCCGCCGGGATCCTCTCACCGGGGCTCCTGGCGTCCTTCGCCCTTTTGGGGCTCCTGCCGCTGCTCTCCCGGAGGGCGGTGGCCTTCTGGCGGGCCCGGCGCGGCGGCTAAGGGGGCGCGGGGCGGGAAAGGAGGTGCGCACATGGCCACCAGGTTCGACTTCGACATCGGTGTCATCGGGGGCGGGGCCGCCGGGCTCACCGTGGCCGCCGGGGCCGCCCGGCTCGGGGCCCGGACGCTCCTCGTGGAGAAGGCGCCGGCCCTCGGCGGCGACTGCCTCCACTACGGCTGCGTCCCCAGCAAGACCCTCATCCACACCGCCAAGGTGCGGCACCTCATGGGCCGGGCGGCGGAGTTCGGGCTGCCCCCCGTGGCGTCGTCCCCGGTGGATTTCCGGCGGGTGGCGGAGCGGATCCGCTCTGTGATCGGTGCCATCCAGCGCCACGACTCCGTGGAGCGGTTCTGCGGGCTCGGGGTGCGGGTGGTCTTCGGCGCGCCCCGTTTCCGGGACGACCACGCCGTGGAGGTGGGCGGCCGGGTGCACACCGCCGCCCGCTGGGTGGTGGCCACGGGTTCCTCGGCCGCGGTACCTCCCGTCCCCGGCCTCGACCGGACCCCGTACCTCACGAACCGAGAGCTCTTCGACCTCCCGGAGCTGCCTGGCGCCATGGTGATCCTCGGCGGCGGCCCCATCGCCGTGGAGATGGCCCAGGCCTTCCAGCGCCTCGGGACCCGGGTCACCGTGGTCCAGCGAAGCGGCGAGATCCTCAGCAAGGAGGACCCGGATCTCGCGGGCATGGTCCGGGAGATATTGGCGGCCGAGGGGGTGCGCTTCCTCCTCGGGGCCAAGGTCGAGGCCGTGCGCGAGGCCGGCGGCCGGCGGGAGGTGGTGGTCCGCGCGGGCGACGGGGAAGGCCCCCGGGTGCTCGCCGCCGACGCGGTGCTGGTGGCCCTCGGGCGGCGGCCCAACGTGGAGGGACTCGACCTCGAGGCCGCCGGCGTCCGCTACGGTCCCAAGGGTATCCACGTGGATCCGCGCCTCCGGACCACCCGCCCCCACATCTTCGCCGCCGGCGACTGCATCGGCGGCTACCAGTTCACCCACGCCGCCGGCTACGAGGGCGGCATCGTGGTGAGCAACGCCGTCTTCCGCCTCCCCCGAAAGGTGGATTACACCTACATGCCCTGGTGCACCTACACCGACCCGGAGCTGGCCAGCATCGGGCTCAACGAGAAGCGGGCCCAGGCCGCCGGCATCCGCTACTCCGTGTGGAGCGAGGACTTCGAGGCCAACGACCGCAGCCTGGCGGAGGGCTGCCGGCACGGACGGATCAAGCTCCTCCTCGACGAGAAGGAGCGGCCCATCGGGCTCCAGATCCTCGGTCCCCGGGCCGGCGACCTCCTCGGGGAATGGGCGGCCTTCTTCAACGGAAAGGTGAAGCTGGCCACCCTGGCCGCCGCCGTGCATCCCTATCCCACGCTGGCCGAGATCAACAAGCGGGTGGCCGGGGACGTTCTCGCCTCGAAGATCTTCTCGGGGAAGGTGCGAAAGGGGCTCCGGTTCTTCTTCGGCCTGAAGGGACGGGCCTGCGGGCCGCCGGAGATGTAGGCTCCGGGTTCAGGGCCGGCGGGCGGCCAGCACCCGGTCGCGCCCGGCCAGGTCCCGGTGCACCCGCACCCGGTCCAACCCTTGGCGCCGGGCCAGGCCGGCGGCCGCCGGCGCCTGGTCCCAGCCGATCTCGCACAGGAGGCGCCCCCCGGGCCGGAGCAGGCGGCGGGCTTCGGCCAGGATGCGCCGGACGGCGTCCAGGCCGTCGGGCCCTCCGTGGAGGGCCCGGCGGGGTTCGTGGTCCCGGACCTCCGGGGGGAGCCAGGCCATGTCGCCGGCGGCCACGTACGGGGGATTGGCGGCCACGAGGTCGAAGGCCCACCCCCGTGGCGCCAGGGCCGAACCCCAGTCCGAGCAGACCAGCCGGACCCGGCCGGCCACGCCGTGGGCCAGGGCGTTTCTCCGGGCCACCGCCAGGGCCTCCGGGCTCGCGTCCACGGCCACCACCCGGGCGTCCGGCCACTCCGCGGCCAGGGTCACGGCGATGACGCCGCTGCCCGTTCCGAGGTCCAGGACCCGGGGGGCGGTCCATCCCCCCCTGTCCCGGAGGGCGAGGGCCGCCTCCACCAGGCGCTCGGTCTCGGGGCGGGGGATCAGGGTCGCCGGGGTGACCTCGAAGGCCCGCGACCAGAATTCCCAGCGGCCGAGGATGTAGGCCAGGGGTTCCCGGGCGGCCCGGCGGGCCACCCAGGCGTCGAGGCAGGCCGACTGGCCCGGAGAAAGGGGCCGTTCCGGCCGGGCGTGGAGGCGGAAGCGGTCGTCTTCGCCCAGGACGGCGGCGAGCAGGAATTCCGCCTCGAGGCGGGGGGATTCGATGCCGGCCGCCGCGAGGCGCCCGGCCGCCGTGCGGAGGGCCTCCCCGACCGTGGTCATGCCCCGGCGGCGGCGAGGGCCTGGGCGCGGTCGTGGGTGCCGAGGGCCTCGATGAGCTCGTCGAGGTCGCCCTGGAGGACGGCCTCCAGGCGGTAGAGGGTGAGCCCGATGCGGTGGTCGGTGACCCGGCCCTGGGGGAAGTTGTAGGTGCGGATGCGGCCGCTCCGGTCGCCCGTCCCCACGAGGCTGCGCCGTTCCTCGGAGAGCTCCGCCTCCTGCTGGGCGCGCTTGAGGTCCAGGAGCCGGGCGGAGAGGACCTTCATGGCCTTGGCCCGGTTCTTGTGCTGGGAGCGCTCGTCCTGGCACTGGACCACCAGGCCGGTGGGGAGGTGGGTGATCCGGACCGCCGACTCGGTCTTGTTCACGTGCTGGCCGCCGGCGCCGGAGGCGCGGTAGACGTCGATCCGGAGGTCGGCGGGGTCGATCTCGGCGTCCACCTCGTCGGCCTCGGGGAGCACCGCCACGGTGACCGCGGAGGTGTGGATGCGCCCCTGGGCCTCGGTCTCCGGGACCCGCTGGACCCGGTGGGTGCCGCTCTCGTACTTGAGGCGGCTGTAGACCCGGTCGCCGCTCACCAGGGCCACGATCTCCTTGAAGCCCCCGATGTCCGTGGGGTGGGAGCTCAGGACCTCCACCTTCCAGCCCCGGCGCTCGGCGTAGCGGCTGTACATGCGGAAGAGATCGGCGGCGAAGAGGGCCGCCTCGTCACCACCGGTGCCCGCCCGGATCTCGAGCAGGATGTTCTTCTCGTCGTTGGGGTCCTTGGGGAGGAGGAGGACCCTGAGGCGATCCTCCGTCTCCTGCCGCCGGCGTTCCAGGTCGTCGAGCTCGGCGCGGGCCAGGTCCCGGATCTCGGGGTCGGGGTCGTGGAGGAGGGAGCGGTTTTCTTCGGCCTGGCGGTCGATATCCTTGAGGATCCGGTATTGCTCCACCACCTCCCGGAGATCCGCGTGTTCCTTGGCCACGCGGCGGTAGGCGGCGGGGTCCTTCAAGACCTCCGGGTCGCCCATCCGGGCCTCGAGGGCCTCGTATCTGCGTTCCAGTTCCTCGAGCTTGTCGTGCATGGGGGTCGGGCCGGCGGAGCGGGGGAAGGGGACATCGGCCCCCGCGGGTCATGCCCGCCCGGCGGGGCGCCGGGCGCCGGGGGAAGCGCCGCCGCTCCGTTCCGGCGCCGCCGTTCTCAGGCGTCCTTCTTGTCGAGCCCGTACTTCTTGCGGAACTTCTCGACCCGGCCGGCGGTGTCCACGAGCTTCTGCTTGCCGGTGAAGAAGGGGTGGCAGTTGGAGCAGATCTCTACCCGGATCTCCTCGAGGGTGGAGCCCACCTCGAACTCGTTGCCGCAGGCGCAGCGGACCTTGGCGGTGTGATAGGGGGGATGGATGTCCTTTTTCATTTGTCGTGCTCTCCTGGTGGCGTCGCAAGGATGCGCCGGGTGCGGAGACAAGAAATCACTTCGGCGCGCCGGCGTCAATAGCGGACACGCCCGCTCGGCCTACCGGTTCATGGAGGCCAGGAACTCGGCGTTGTTCTCCGTGGCTTCCATCTTGTCCAGGAGGAACTCCATGGAATCCACCGGGTTGAGCGGGGAGAGGAGCTTGCGAAGGATCCAGACCCGGGCGAGGACGTCGGGCGGCAAGAGCAGGTCTTCCTTCCGGGTGCCGGAGCGGTTGATGTCGATGGCGGGGAAGATCCGCTTGTCCACCAGCTTCCGGTCCAGGCAGATCTCCATGTTGCCCGTCCCCTTGAACTCCTCGAAGATCACCTCGTCCATGCGGCTGCCGGTGTCCACCAGGGCCGTGGCGATGATGGTGAGGCTGCCCCCCTCCTCGATGTTACGGGCCGCGCCGAAGAACCGCTTGGGGCGCTGGAGGGCGTTGGAATCCACGCCGCCGGAGAGGATCTTCCCGCTGGGGGGCACCACGGTGTTGTAGGCCCGGGCCAGGCGGGTGATGCTGTCGAGGAGGATCACCACGTCGCGCTTGTGCTCCACGAGGCGCTTGGCCTTCTCGATGACCATCTCGCTCACCTGGACGTGGCGCTGGGGAGGCTCGTCGAAGGTGGAGCTGACGACCTCGGCCTTCACCGAGCGCTGCATGTCGGTGACTTCCTCGGGGCGCTCGTCGATGAGGAGCACGATGAGGACCACCTCCGGGTGGTTGCGGGCGATGCTGTTGGCGATGCTCTGCAGCATCATGGTCTTCCCCGTCCGGGGGGGCGCCACGATGAGCCCGCGCTGGCCCTTGCCGATGGGGGTGAGCAGGTCCATGATCCGGCCCGAGTAGTTGTCCGGGTCGGTCTCGAGCTTGAAGGCCTCGTTGGGATAGAGCGGGGTGAGGTTGTCGAAGAGGATCTTGTCGAAGGCCGCGCTGGGCGGTTCGAAGTTGATGGAGTGGACCTTGAGGAGGGCGAAGTAGCGCTCGCCTTCCTTGGGGGGCCGGATCTCCCCGGAGACGGTGTCGCCGGTCCGCAGGTTGAAGCGGCGGACCTGGGACGGGCTCACGTAGATGTCGTCGGGCCCGGGGAGGTAGTTGTAGTCGGGGGAGCGGAGAAAGCCGAAGCCGTCCTGGAGGATCTCCAGGACCCCCTCGCCGTAGACGGCCCCGTTCTGGCGGGCCTGGGCCTGGAGGATGGAGAAGATGAGTTCTTGCTTGCGGAGGCCGCTGGCGGATTCGACACCGAGGTCCTTGGCGATCTGGTAGAGCTCGGAAACCTGCTTCTTCTTGAGCTCGGCCAGGTTCAGCGGTGTCTGCGCCGCGGGGCTGGGTTCCTTCGAGCCCCCGGAGGCGGTCTTGTGGCCCTTGTTTTCCGTTCGGTTGGCGTTTCGGTCCTTGGGTCTTCGTGGCATGAGTTCGTCCCTTTGCCGGCGCGGGGATTCGGCTGGCGGGTGGAATGGACTCCCGGCGGCGTGCGGCCGCCGCCGGGATGGGTTCAGTCTTGCCGGCCTTCCGGGCGGGCGGAAGGACCGGTGGGGGTTCGATGGTTCACGATAGGTAACGGCGGAGACTGCGTGTCGCGAAGAGGTGCCCCCCGCGGGAGGGTCCTGGACCGATCAGGACTGTTGGAAAAAGAAATCGCCTGGGAGGGACCTCAGGTCTCAGTTTCGAGCAGTGGATGTCCGCACCAGGGGTATATCGGTCCGGACACGCACAAGATAGACGGCGGGGCTTCCGGTGTCAAGCGGTTGGGGCGTCCTCGGCGCCGTCCCGGTAGAGGATGGCCAGGCACTCGGCGTGGGCCGTCTGGGGGAAGAGGTCGAACCCCTCCACCCGGCCCAGGGCGTAGCCTTCGGCGAGGAGCCGGCGCAGGTCCCGGGCCAGGGTGGCCGGGTCGCACGAGACGTAGGCCACGAGGCGGGGGCGGCCCCGGGCCAGGGCCGGGAGGATCTCCCCCGCGCCGCGCCGCGGGGGGTCGAGGAGGAGGACGTCCGGCGGCGGTTCAAGGGGCTCCCGGGCGACATCCTCCGCCCGGGCGCACCGGAAGGCGGCGCGGGGGTCGAGGCCGAGCCGCCGGGCGGCCTCCCGGGCGGCCGCCACCGCGGCGGGGTCCGTCTCCACGCCCTGGACGCGGAGCCCGGCGGTGGCCAGCGGCAGGGAGAAGTTCCCGATGCCCGAGTAGAGATCCAGGACGGTCCGGGCCCCGGCGCGGCGGATCACCTTTACCAGGCGGCGGACGAGGACGAGGTTCATGGGCCAGTTGACCTGCGTGAAGCAGGCGGGGGAGGCGAGGATCTCGAAGGGCGCCGGGACGCCGGGGATCTCCCGGTAGGGCCAGGAACAGGTCGGGGCCCCGGCCGAGAGGGCCGGGGCCGGGCCGCCGGGGAGCCAGACCACCCCGCGGAAGCCCCCCTCGGCCGAAAGCGCCTCCAGATCCCGCCGGCGGGGCCGGGCCCGCCCCCGGCCCCGGAGGACCAGGTGGCAAGGGGCGCCGTATGGGTCGGCCGGGTCGCCCACGATCTCGACGCTCCGGCAGATCCGGGCCAGCCGGCGCCAGGCGGCGAGGGCGGACAGACGCCGCTGGGCCCCCTGGACGGCGGGGATCGCCAGCCGGCAGGCCTCCACGGGATGGACCTGGTGGCTGCCCCGGCGGAAGAAGCCCGTCGCCCCGGTCTCCGATACCTGGAGGCGGACCCGGTGCCGCCAGCCGAGGGGTTCCGGGGCGGGGTGGAAGGCCGCGAGGGCGTCCGGAGGGATCCCGCCGATACGCCGGAGGGCGTCGGAGATCATCTCGGCCTTCAGCCCGGGCTGGGCCGCCTCCCGCGCGTGGGAGAGGGGGCAGCCGCCGCAGGCATGGGCATGGGGGCAGGGCGGGGGGCGGCGGTCCGGAGAGGGCGCGTGGACCTCCACGAGGTCCGCCGGGGTCCAGTCTCCCACCGCCCGGCGGGGCCGCACCGCCACCCGCTCCCCGGGCAACACCCCCTCCACGAAGCACACCCGGCCGTCCGGGAGCCGCGCCAGCCCGCGGCCCCCCGGGACGAGCCGCTCGATCCGGACGGTGACGGGCCTCACGCGGGCGGAGCGGGCCGGCCCGGGGGCGGGTGCCCGAGACGGCTCTGGATCGTCACGAGGTGGCAGAGGACCTCGTTCACCGGGGTGGGGACCCCCGCCTCGCACCCGAGGCGGACCACGGCGCCGTTGATGGCCTCCACCTCCGTGTCCCGGCCCCGGAGCCGGTCCTGGAGCATGGAAGAGAGGTTCGCGGCCGTCCGCCGGCAGACGTCCTGGACCAGCTCCGCCGCCGCTTCGGGCGTGAGCCCGAGCGGCACTCCAAGGGCCCCGGCCACCCGCCGGGCCTCCTCCACGGCCAGCTCCTGGAGGCGCCGGGTCTCCGGGTGGTCGAGGAGGGCGCCGTTGGGGAGGCCCGTGAGGGCGGTCACGGCATTGATCCCCACGTTGACGAGGAGTTTCCGCCAGACGAGGGGCCGGATGTCGGCCTCCACCCGGGTGGGCCAGCCCGCCCGGGAGAAGGCCGCCGCCAGGGGGGCGAGGCCGGCCGCCGGCATCTCCTCCGGGGATAGGGGACCGATCCGAGTCTCGCCCCGGCCGGCGTGCCGGACCCGTCCCTCCCCCACGAGGGTGGCCCCCTGGGCCGTGACGCCGAGGACGACCCGCTCCGGGGCGAAGGCCCGGGCGAGCACCGCCTCGTGTCCCAGCCCGTTCTGGAGCGAGATCACCAGGGCGCCTGGGGCGGAGAGGGCGCGGGCGGCCTCCGCCGCCCGCTCGGTGTCCGGCTGCTTCACCGCGATCACGATCCAGTCCCGCGGGCGGAGGCGGGCGGGGTCGGCCGAGACGGCCGGCGCGGCCTCCCAGCGGCCGCCCCCGGGATCCTCGACCCGGAGGCCGGCGGCGAGTCGGGCGGCCCGGTCCGGCCGGTGGTCCAGGAGGGCCACCTGGAAGCCGGCCCGGTGGAGGGAGGCGGCGAGGAGACACCCCACCGCCCCGGGGCCCACAACGGCGATGCGGGGGGCGGGATGGCTGTCGGCGGCGGTTCGTTCCATGGACGGCGGCGGGGACCCGGGACCCCGCTCAACGTGAAGCCTACCGCCGGGAGGAGCGGCTGCCAAGGGTCTGAAAGCATGGTAGCCTGGAGGGCGGTGCCAGCCATTACAAGATGGCCTCGTAAAAAGGCCTCTGAGTGGATGGTTGAGCAGAGATCGCCGGATGCACGGCACGGATGGCTCAGCGGGAATCGCCGAGCACAAGGCGCGGCCATCGCGAGGAACGAGGCGTACTCGAAGTACGCCGCAGTGACGATGCGATGGGAAACAACGCCGCCAAGCGTTCCGCTTGGCGATGCCCGCGACGCCATCATCTGTTCTTACGTCTACGGATCCAGGTGATAGCCTGGATGGCAGTGCCTACGGCACTCACCTGCCTTCGCATCGGTGCCGTGGCGCGCCTTCGCTCATGGAAGAAACCGGGATGACAGCTGTGCCCGAGACCGACCCGGCCCGGCCGGCCCACGGGATGCCGCCGGAAGAGGTCCTCCGGCGCCTCGGCGCCGCCGAGGGCGGCCTGGCCGAGGCGGAGGCCGCCCGGCGGCTGGCCCGCCACGGCCCCAACCGCCTCCGGGCCTCCCGGGGCCGGTCCCTGGTCCGAATGGCCCTCGACCAGTTCCGGGACGCCATGATCCTGCTACTCCTCGTCGCCGCCGTGGTCTCCGGCCTCATCGGCGAGGCCCGGGACACCGTGGTCATCCTGGTCATCGTCTGCCTGAACGCCGTGGTGGGGTTCGTCCAGGAGTACCGGGCCGAGCGCGCCATGGAGGCCCTTCGGGCCATGGCGGCCCCGGAGGCCACGGTGGTCCGGGGGGGCGTCCTCCGGCGCATCCCCGCCGCCGACCTGGTCCCGGGCGACCTGGTGGCGCTCGAGGCGGGCCAGGTGGTCCCGGCGGACCTGCGGCTCGTCGAGGCCGCCGCCCTCCAGGTGGACGAATCCCCCCTCACCGGGGAGTCCCAGCCGGTGGAGAAGGCGGCGGAGGTGGTCCTTCCCGCCGGGACCCCCCTGGGCGACCGGGTCAACATGGCCTTCAAGGGGACCCGGGTCACCCACGGCCGCGGCCGCGGCGTGGCGGTGGCCACGGGCATGGCGACCCAGGTGGGGCACATCGCCCGTCTCCTGGAGGGGGCGGAGGAACTCCGAACCCCGCTCCAGAAGCGGCTCGTCCGGGTGGGGCGGAACCTGGCGGCGGCGGCCCTCGTCATCTGCGCGGTGGTCTTCGCGGCGGGGCTGTGGCGGGGCGAGGAGCCCGTGCTCATGTTCCTCACCGCCGTGAGCCTCGCCGTGGCCGCGGTCCCGGAGGCGCTCCCGGCGGTGGTCACCATCTCCCTGGCCCTCGGGGCGCGGCAGATGGTACGGCGCCACGTGCTCATCCGGCGGCTGCCGGCGGTGGAGACCCTGGGCTCCGTCACCACCATCTGCACGGACAAGACCGGGACGCTCACCCAGAACCGGATGCACGTGGAGCGCCTGGTGGGCCCGGACCTTCGCGAGATCCCGGCGGACCGGCCCCTCTGCGGCCCGGACACGCCGGAGGCGGCGCGGTGGCTCGGTCTCGCCCTCGCCGTCTCCAACGACGTGGGCGTGGACGAGGCCGGGGGGCTCGCGGGCGACCCCACGGAGACCGCCCTGGTGGAACGGGCGGCGGTGCACGGGTGCCGGAAGGCCGACCTCGAGGCCCTCCACCCGCGGGTCGGGGAGATCCCCTTCGATTCGCAACGGCAGGCCATGACCACGGTGCACGCCGTCCCCGGCGGCGGTTTCCTCTCCCTCACCAAGGGCGGCTTCGAGGCCGTGGCGGCCATGTGCCCGGGCCTCGACCGGGCCGCGGCGGACGGTGTCCACCGGGCGCTGGCCGCCGAGGGGCTTCGCGTCCTCGCCTTCGCCTGCCGGCGGTGGGCGGAGCGGCCGGCCGACCTCTCCCCCGGGGTGGTGGAGCAGGGGCTCGAATTCCTCGGGATGGCGGCCGCCCTGGATCCGCCCCGCCCCGAGGCGGCCGACGCGGTGGCCCGGTGCCACGAGGCCGGCATCCGGCCGGTGATGATCACCGGCGACCATCCGCTCACCGCCCTCTCCATCGCCCGCCGGATCGGCCTGGTCCGGGGCGGGGCCACGCACGCCGTGGTGACCGGCGCGGAGCTGGCGGCCCGGTCCGAGGCGGAATTCGAGGCCCTGGCCGGGGAAGTCCAGGTCTATGCCCGCGTGGCGCCGGAGGAGAAGCTCCGCCTCGTGGCGGCCCTCCAGCGCCGGGGCGAGGCCGTGGCCATGACGGGGGACGGCGTGAACGACGCCCCCGCCCTCAAACAGGCCGAGATCGGTGTGGCCATGGGGAAGGTCGGCACCGACGTCGCCAAGGAAGCGGCGGACATGATCCTCCTCGACGACAACTTCGCCAGCATCGTGGGCGCGGTGGAAGAGGGGCGCCGCATCTACGACAACATCCGCAAGTTCTTCAAGTACACCCTCACCAGCAACGCCGGCGAGATCTGGACCGTTTTCCTCGCCCCGTTCCTGGGGCTGCCGGTGCCGCTCCTGCCCGTCCACATCCTGTGGGTCAACCTCATCACCGACGGGCTGCCGGGCCTCGCCCTGGGCCTGGAACGGGCGGAGCCCGACGTCATGCGGCGGCCGCCGCGGCCCCCGGGAGAGAGCCTCTTCGCCGGCGGCCTCTGGCAGCACCTCCTGGTGGTGGGGTTGCTCATGGGCGGCGTCTGCCTGACGACCCAGGCCCTGGCGATCCGACAGGGGTGGCACTGGCAGACCATGGTCTTCACGGTGCTCTGCCTCTCCCAGTTCGGTCACGCCCTGGCCATCCGGTCCGACCGGGCCTCCTTCTTTTCCTGGGGGCCCTTCTCCAACCGGTTCCTCGCCGCCACCGTGGCCGGGAGCACGGCCCTTCAGCTCCTCGTGGTCTACCTGCCCTTCTTCCAGGGCCTCTTCCGGACCCGGGCCCTCACCCCCGTGGAGCTCGGGGTGACGCTGGCCCTCTCCACCGTGGTGTTCCTGGCCGTGGAGGCGGAGAAGGCCGCCCTGCGGCGGGGCTGGATCCGGTACCGGTAGGGAGGGACCCCCATGTATCTTGCGCGCGAGCGGCGGCCGGGAGGGACGTTCCACTACTACATCCGCGAGTCCGTCCGGGCCCCCGACGGGCGGTGGGTGAGCCGGGATCTCTTCGACCTCGGGGAGGACCCCGGCCGGTTCATCGTCTACACGGGCGCCTACGGATTCTACGTGGATCCCGGGGTCACCGAGGCGCTGGCGGCCCTTGGCGTCCATCCCCGCGACGAGGAACTCGAGGAGGTCTTCGAGGTCTTCATCGACCCTGTGGTGCGCCGCGCGGTGGCCCACTTCACCGGCCGGCGGCGGTCGGGGGGGCGGGCGCCCCGGCCCTCCGAGGCGGAGCTCGCCGCTGCCCAGGCCCGCATCCATCCCTTCGACCGGCGCCGCCTCTGCTTCCTCAAGTTCGGCCGGATCGACATGGAGGCGCTCCTCCGGCGGCCCATGGCCTTCTACAACTTCCTCCTGGAGAAGTCCCGCGACGAGATCGAGCAGCGGCTCGACCGGATGGAGGCCGAGCTGCGGCCCTGGGAGCTCAAGGACTACCTCTACGCGGTGATGGATCTCCCGGCCCGGTTCGCCCCCCGCCCCACCCGGTTCGTCCCCGGCGCCCAGGATCCGGCCCTCATGGACCGCTACGTCCTGGAGGCGATCTGTCGGCTGGCGGAGGAGCCTGCCCTCAGGGACCCGGCCGACTCGACCCCGGCCGGGCGCCTGCCGCCCTTCCTCTTGAAGTACCTCGTCCTCTGGTTCGACGTGGCCTACGCCACGCCCCGGGGCGGGGCCCCGGCGGGCGGGGCCCCGGCGCGGGACGAGGCCGGGGCGGCGCTCGCGGTCTTCGGACTCGACCGGGAACGCTTCGAGGCCATGACCGCCCGGGAGTTTTCCCGGCTCTTCCGGCAAAAGGCCCGGGCCGCGCATCCCGACACCGGCGGCGCCCACGAGGCGTTCATCCGTCTCCGGAAGGCCTTCCTCCTGCTGCGCCGGCTGCGGGGGTGGACGGGGAGCTAGGCGCCGGGGGCGCCCCCGGCGGCACCCTCATTGCAGGAACCCGATGAGGTCCGTCACCGTCTCGGAGATCTCTTCCAGGGCCTCGATCTCCTCCTGGATGTGTTCCAGGGCCTCCATCTCCAGGCCGACGTGGGCGGCCAGCGGCGCGAGACGGCACGGAGGCGGCTTGAAGAGGCCGAAGCCCGCCGCGTGGCAGACCTGGTCCGCGATCTGGATGAGGGCGGCCTGGCGGGAGGACTTCGGGTGGTCCGGGGGCAGGTGGTGCCCGGCGATGGTCCGGACGAAGACCTCCGGGAGCCCCCAGTTCCTGGCGAGCCAGGCGCCGATCACGGCATGGGAGAGGCCGGCCCGCTTCTCCGCCGCCAGGAGGGACGATTCCCGGTCCCGCGCCTCGTCGAGGATCTCCCGGAATTCCTCCCGGAAGGCGGCGTTCATGGCCAGGCGGCCGATGTCGTGGAGGAGCCCGGCGGTGAAGAAGACCTCCGGGTCGGCCTCCCCCGTCTCGGTGGCCAGGATCCGCGACACCATGGCCGCCGCGATGGAGTGGTGCCAGAAACGGCGGACGTCGAAGCCCCGGACGGCGCGGCCGGGCTTGAAGACGCTGAAGACCGCGAGCCCCAGGGCGATGTTCCGGATCTCGAAGAAGCCGAGGTAGACGATGGCCCGGTGCACCGTGTCGATGGGGACCGTGGGGGCGTAGGCCGCGGAGTTGGCCACCTTCAAGATCTGGGAGGCGAGGGTGGGGTCGTGCCGGATGATCTGCTCCAGCCGGCTGACGCTGTTGGGGTCGTCGGCCAGGACCGCGAGCAGCTGCTGGGCCACCACCGGGAAGGGGGGCAGGGATTCGAGGCGGCGGACGATCTCGTATCGGCGCCGGCTGGCGCTGAGGTCCGATATCCCGCCGCCCGGAGAGGCGCCGGGTCCGGTGGCTTCCGTTGGCGGATCGTGGCTCACGTCGGCTCCGTGGGAGGGCCCGGTGGACTGGGCGCAACGTCCAAGAAGGATGGCGTCGCGAGAATCACCAATGACGGTGGTGCTTCAAGCCCCTCGGCCCCTCGCAGTCCCCGGTGACGCCTCGTTCCCCGCGATGGTCGCACCTTGCCCTCGACGATTCCCGCCTCTCCATCCGCGCGCCTTGCATTTGGCGATTTCTGCCGAGCCATCTACTCAAAGGGCTTTTTAAGGCCATCAAAAAGAGGGGGCGGGCCGCCCCCCCTCCGTTGCTTCGGCCCGATGCCGGGCTCAGGCGTCGTCCGACGATGAGGCGCCGGACTTGGTCGCCGACTTGGCCTCGGACTTGGAGCCGCCTTCCGCCTGGGCGCTCGAGCCGCTCTTCTTTCCGGCGTAGTCGGTGACGTACCACCCGCTTCCCTTGAGGTGGAAGGAGGAGTGGGAGATCAGCTTGGTGAGGGTCCCGCCGCAGGCCTCGCAGGTCTCCAGCGGGGGATCCGAGATCCGCTGCCAGTGCTCCGTCACCTTGTGGCATTTCCGGCATTCGTACTCGTAGATGGGCATGGACTGCGACCTCCTTGCATCGGAAGGATCTGGCGCCCTCGAGGGTCACCTTCCCGGCGGGTGGCTCCGGCCTCCTCGGGGCAGAAACGGCCGAGGACTCCTCCCATCCCGGGGATGGGGCAGGGAGCCAGGATCTCCCGCGTCAGCCTGTCCACCCGGCGTTCTTCCTCGAGGTGGCGATTCGAGAGGAACCCGTGGGCGAACTTCCCGAACCGGGCCACGTGGACCAGTTCGTGGGTCAGGACGTAGACCAGGAAGGGCAGGAGGCGGGCCTTGTGTCCGCCGCCGGCGGCTGCCAGTATGTTGCCGTCGTGCAGGCATATCCGGTAGAAGTGCCGGGCGTCCCCGCCCGATCCCTTGGCCTCGAGGGGCCGGTCGTAGCGGACGAGGTGGGCGAAGGCACGCCCCGGGTGTTCCCACGCGGCCAGCTCCCGGAGGGTCCGTATCTCGTACGGCATGTGCCGCCAGTCCCGGCTGGTGAGCCGGAAGTGGTCGCTGGTGAGGTCCTCGGCGACCCGGGCCGCCTCGTCCAGCGTCCGCAGGGCGGCTCGTGTGAAGAAGCGCTCGGCCATGGGCCCCTCCGGTGCAGTTGAAAGGTAGTGAGGGGCGGGCGGGCTGTCAAGCCGGTCAGACCCGGCGCAGGGCGGCGATCCGGTCCCAGACCGCCTCGGCCACGGCGGTCTTCGGCATGAGGGGGAGATGTTCCACCCGTTCCTCCGGGTCCACCAGGACGACCCGGTTGGTGGGGACGTCGAAGCCGCTTTCGGGGTCCGTGACGTCGTTGCCCACCAGGAGGTCGAGGCCCTTGCGCCGGAGCTTTTCCCTGGCCTCCGCCTCGAGGTCGTGGGTCTCGGCGCAGAAGCCCACGAGGGTCTGGCCGGGGCGCCGGCGGCGGGAGAGGTCCGCGAGGATGTCGGTGGTGCGCTCCAGCCGGAGCTCCAGGTGCTCGGTGTCCGACTTCTTGATCTTCCGGTCCGACGGCGCCGAAGGGGCGAAGTCGCTCACCGCCGCGGCCATGACGATGACGTCCGCCGCCGGGGCGAGGGAGAAGACCCGCTCCGCCATCTCGGCGGCGGTCTCCACCCGGTGGCAAGGGATGCCGGGGGGCGGCGGTTCCGTGGTGGGGCCGGCCACCAGGGTCACGTCGGCGCCCCGGCGCCGGGCCGATCGGGCCATGGCGAAGCCCATCCGACCGGAGGAGCGGTTGGAGAGGTAACGCACCGGGTCCAGGGGCTCGCGGGTGGGGCCGGCGGTGACCAGCACGGCGAGGCCGGCCAGGTCCTTGGGGGCCAGGCAGGCGAGGACCGCGTCCTCGAAGGCGGGCCAGGCGGCCAGGCGGCCGCGGCCTTCTTCGCCGCAGGCGGTGCCGCCCTCGCCGGGCTCGAGGACCTGGTGGCCGAAGGACTCGAGGCGGCGGATGTTGGCCCGGGTGGCCGGGTGGTCGAACATGGCCGGGTTCATGGAGGGGCAGAAGAGCACCGGGGCCCGGGTGGAGAGGAGGACGGCACCGAGGAGATCGTCCGCCAGGCCCGCGGCGGCCTTGGCCATGAAGTCCGCCGTGGCCGGCGCCACCACCACGATGTCCGCCTCCCGGGCGAGCCGGATGTGGGGTACCTCGGCGGCGTCTCGGGAATCGAGGAGGTCGGTCCGGGCCCGCTCGCCGGTGAGGGCCGCGACCGCCAGGGGGGTCACGAAGTGCACCGCGGCGGGGGTCAGGACGGGAACGACGCGGGCCCCGAGGCCGCGCAGCCCCCGGGCGTATTCCACGGCCTTCGAGGCGGCGATGCCCCCCGTGAGGCCGAAGACCACGGTCCGGCCCTCCAGGGGGCGCCAGGCGGGGCAGCGGTCGGTATCGCCGGGGCCGGTCATGGACGCGGGGGGCGGCCTATTGCGACCGCGGCTCGTTCACCCAGATCTCCACCCGGGTCTGGAGGCTCAGCCGCGGCTCGGAGATCTGGATGAAGCAGAAGGCGTCACCGGGTTTCGTGAAGGCGAGGAGGCTCCGGCTGTGGTAGAGGGAGCCCACCTGCTTCCAGCCGTGCTCCGGAAGGGTCTTGGCGAAGAACTCCACCAGGGACTTCGGGGTCACCCGCCCCTGGAGTACCAGGAGGCCGCCCTGGAAGTCCGGGGTCCGGCTCATCATGCTGTCGCCGGGGACGCGTTCGAGCTCCACCGGGAAGGGGAGGTCGGGGAACTCGTAGGTCACCTGGGGGGCCGCCGGGAGCGGCCGGGCGCCCGGCTCGCCGGTGTCGCCGGGAGCGGCCGCGTCGCCGCCGGTGAGCCGGGCGCAGCCGGAGAGGGCCAGGATCGCCGCGGCCAGAAAGGGGAGGAGGCGGGGGGAAGCAGCCGGTTCACGCATCTTCGTCATGACAGGGACTCCTTCCAGAAGTGGACGGTTCGGCCGGAACCACCAAGCGCCCCGCTTGGTGATTCCCGCGGCGCCGTCATCAGATCTCCTTCACCACCAGCTCGGACAGGGGCCGCCGGGTGGAGGCCTGGTCCCGCCGGGCCGGGTGTCCCACGGCCACCACGGCCATGAGTTCGAGGTTCGGCTCCAGGCCCAGGATCTCCCGGACCCGGTCGGCGTTCTTCAGGATCTCGCCCAGCCAGACCGCCCCCAGGCCCAGGGCATGGGCCGCCAGCAACATGTTCTGGAGGCAGGCGCCCACGGCCTGGTGGTCCTTCACCTCGTGGTACATGACCGACCGGTCCACGAAGACGGGCAAGAGGACCGGCGCCTCCCGGATCACCCGGGCGTAGCGGGTGAGTGCCGCCAGGGCCTCCCGCGTGGCCCCGTCCCGCACCACCGCGAAGCGCCACGGCTGGTTGTTCAGCCCGGAGGGGGCCCAGGCGCCGGCCTCGAGGATCTGGCGCACCGTCTCGGGGTCCACGGGATCGGGCCGGAAGTGCCGGACGCTTCGCCGTTCGCGGATGGCCTGGAGGACGGGGTGCACGGGACGGTTCCTTTCCCTGTGGCGGCGGGCCGGAACGGCCCGTCACGTCCCTGTTACCCGATCGCGGCGGAGGTGTCAAACCCTCCGGGGAAGAGAAAGGGCCCGGCCTTCACGTGGAAGGCCGGGCCCCGGTGAGCGAGGTGGCAGGGGGTTACCACCAACTGACGGTCTGATCGGCGTCGAAGATCATCTGGACCAGCATGTCGTAGTTGGGCTTTCCCAGGTAGAGCTTGAATTCCTTGGCCTCCCGGTCCCGGTTCAGGATGTTCACCAGGGTCTTCACGTCGTCGGAGGGCTCGGAACGGTAGACGTGCAGGATCTTCATGGGTTTTTCTTCGCTCATGGGACGGTCCTCCTTAGTCCGCGCAGGCCGGGGGCGGGGCCTTGGTCTGCTTCTTGAGACCGTAGGGGATGATGACGTCCGCCTCGCGAAGCCGCTCGCCGAGTTCCTCGAGGGTGAGGCTCGTGAGCTCGACGCCCTCGGGGGGCTCGCCGCCCACGTTCAGGACGTCTCCCTCCATGTCCTTGATCCAATCGATGTTCTCGGTGACGTACTCGCTGAAGCGAGGGTACTCGCCGTGCATGAAGACGGGGTAGGCGTAGTGATTCTCCACCGCCTGGCCGAGGGCGGAGCGGACCCCGTCGCCGGCGTACATGCGGTTCGGCAGGAGTATGTAGATCTTCTTGGATGCCATGATGATAGCTCCTCCTCTAGAGCACCAGGTACTTGCCGCACTCCTCGAGAACGGCCCCGTGGTAGGCCTGGGTCCGCATCTGGGAGGGGACCAGGCCCTTGGGGATGTCGGCCTCCGGGTCGTAGCCCTCGCAGGTGTAGCTGTCGGCGCAGATGGCGAGGTCCCCGACGTCGCAGAGGTTGGCCAGCTTGATGAAGTCCTTGTGCTTGGTGAGGTGGACGGACTTGAAGGTCAGGAAGACCATGACCTTCTTCCCCGCCCGCACGGCGGCATGGGCGATCCCGATGAGATGGTCCATGTGCTGCGGGGAGGTGACGAAGATTCCCAGCTTGTTCGGATCGGCAGACATCCGATGTGTCCTCCCGTTGGTTGTGCCGGCCGCGTTTCGGCCGCCGGCGGATGGTGACTACTTCTTCTTCACGTAGAAGCGGATGAAGCCGCTGTCTTCCTTCTCCCCGAGGTACTCGTGCCCGGCCCGCTCGCACCAGCCGGGGATGTCGTTGCGGGAGCCCGGGTCGGTGCCGAGGACCTCGAGGATCTCCCCGGAGTTGATCTTCTCGATCTCCTTCTTGGTCCGAAGGAGCGGCATGGGGCAGCTGAGCCCCTTGGCGTCGAGGGTCCGCGCCACCGTGAGACCGTCGGGTGCTTTCTTGTAGTCGCTCATGTCTCCTCCTCTTTCGATCTTGTGTGTCGAATTCTGGGCAGGGGATGTGCCCGGTTGCCTCCGCTCGTCCTACATTTCGATGACCAGCTTGTTGCTGTCCTCGTTCCAGTCGATCACGATATACCAGACCAGCATGGCGGCGATGACCAGCAGGATGGAGCCGCCGTAGCCCAGGTAGTCCGGCAGGTAGATGGCCTTGCCCAGCATGCCGACGGTGTACTCGTCGTTGGTGTAGAGCCAGTCGTTTTGGTCGAACCAGTAGCGGACCGCGGAGTTGCTGAGGGCGAAGGCGATCACCACCACCCAGAGCTTCACCTGGCCCTCGGCCACCCGCCAGAGGGAGCCGCTGCCGCAGCCGCCGGCCACCACCATGGCGGCGCCGAAGACGATGCCGCCCACCAGGGAGCCCCACCAGAAGGCGGGCACCACGTACATGCCCTCGGGCCGGAGGTCCATGTACTTCATGATGGCGATGCCCAGGGTGCCGATGATGACGCTGACGGCCACGGCCTTGCCCATGGCGGCCTCGCCGGTCATGAAGGGCTCGCGGAAGCCGTTCACCATGCAGAGGCGGCTGCGGTGGAAGACGTAGCCGATGCCGGCGCCGATGAGGAGGTAGCCGGGCATGAGGTCGGCGTCTTCCATGTCGGAGCCGCCGTAGGCGTAGGCGGCCCAGATGAGGGCGGCCAAGGCGATGAAACCGACCACGGCGGGGATCTTCTTGTCGAGCCAGGTGGGGCCGGCCGGGCCGGGGGTGAGGTGCTCCATCTCCCAGTAGAGGTACTTGAGCCCGATGATGACCCCGATGATGAGGCCCACCATCATGGTGAGGCCGTTGGCGGCGAGGTTCTGGAGGGCGCTGTAGAACCCGCCCACGTTACAGCCGAAGGCCAGGGCCGAGCCGATGCCCATGAGGATACCCGCCACGAGGCCCTTCCAGATCTCCAACATCGGCGGGATCCGGATGGCGAACTCCTTGGCGATGACGGCGGAGATCCACGCCCCGGCGAGCAGCCCGAGGTCCATGACCGACGACGAGTAGAAGAGAGGATGGGCCGGCGCCTCGTCGAGGTCGAGGAGGCCCAGGGAGTAGAGGACCCAGTCGCCCCAGTTCCGGAGGCCGCCCACGATGCCCCACGGGCGGTGCCAGGCGAACATGTAGATGGCCAGGACCGCCAGCAGGATGCCGCCGGTCATGGGGGACCACGTCTTCTTGAAGAAGCCCTCGTAAACTTCCTTGACCTTGTCTGAAATGGTACTCATTGCATCCCCCCTGCAAGAAGGTTACCCTTGAAGGACCCGGTGACCGGGAAACACCGGTGTTTCGGCGGCTTTCCCCGAAGGAAACGGTTCGTCTCTACCAAAATATATAGGGCGTGTCAAGCCCGGCATGAATGGGCATTCATTCGGTTCTCCATATATGACTATTGGAAATTCCAGATAAATTCGTGATGGCGTCGCAAAACGCCTGGGCGGCCGTGATGCCCCGGATGCTCGCGTCGTTGCGGCGGAGTTCGGTGCGCCTCGTTCCTCGCGGTGGCCGCGTCTCGTCCGTGGCGGTTCTCGCTTCGCCGTCCGTGCCGATGCCGGGACTCTGTTCACGGGAGGCGGCGATTTCTTGATGGCGTCGCAAAAAGTCACCAACTGTGGCATTGTTTCGGATGTCCTCGTCATTGCGGCGTGCCTAAGTGCTCTTTGTTCCTCGATATCCTCGCGCTTTGCATCTTGCTTGGCCATCCATCCAGAGGCCTTTTTACGGGGCCATCAATCCATGCGTCGTTCAGGGGGTGGACATGAACCTTCCATGCTGGTGTCGCGTATCGGCGGGGGTGGTGCTGGCAGCGGGGCTGCTGGCCGCGGCCCCCGCCGCCTGGGGTCTTGAGGTCATGCCGGGGGTCGAGAAGGTGCGTCTCGCCAACGGCCTGACCGCCGTGGTCCAGGAGAGCCGCCGGGCCCCCGTGGCGGCGGTCCAGGTGTGGGTCAAGGCCGGCAGCGCCTACGAGTCCGACGCCGAGGCCGGGATCACCCACCTCATCGAGCACATGATCTTCAAGGGGACCGAGCGGCGCGGCCCCGGGGAACTGGCCCGCCTGATCGAGTCCGTGGGCGGCAGTATCAACGCCTACACCTCCCTCGACTATACGGTCTACCACTGCGTGGTGCCCCGGGAACACCTCGACGCCGCCCTGGATGTCCTGGCCGACGCCGTCTTCCACGCCAAGTTCGACCCGGCGGAGCTGGAGCGGGAGAAGAAGGTCGTGCTCGAGGAGATCCACATGCGCGAGGACCAGCCGCGCACCCGGCTCTCCCGGCTGCTCCTGGCCACCGCCTACCGGGTGCACCCCTACCGACGGCCGGTCATCGGCTTCCCGAAGACGGTCCGGCGGTTCACCCGGGCGGACATCCTGGCCTACCGGGCCCGGCGCTACCGGCCTTCCCAGATGGCCGTGGTGGTGGCCGGCGACGTGGACGCCGCCCGGACCCTGGCCCGGATCGACGCCGCCTTCGGGCGGGCGCCCGCCGCCCCCCCGGCCGAGGCGTCCATCCCGGACGAGCTGCCCCAGGCCGAGCCGCGCCTGGCCCGCGAGGAGATGGACATCCAGGAGGGCTACCTGGCCCTCGGGTTTTCCGGTATCCCCGGCTTCAACGCGGCGGACGTCCCGGCCCTCGACGTACTGGCGGCGTTGCTGGCCGACGGGGAGAGTTCACGCCTCAACGTGCGCCTCCGGGACCGGGACCAGCTGGTCCACGCCGTGGACGCCTCCGCCTTCACCCCCGCCGGCCCCGGGCTCTTCGAGGTCACAGCGGCCCTGGATCCCGAGAAGGTCCCGGAGGCCCTCTCCCGCCTCCTCGAAGAGCTCTTCCGGCTGAAGTCCGAGAAGGTCCTCGACGAAGAGGTGGAGCGGGCCAAGGTCCGGGTCCGAACCGACTTCGTCAAGGACCACGAGACCATGCAGGGCGAGGCCCGCAACCTCGGGCTCTTCGAGACCCTGGCCGGCGACCCGGCGGCCGAGCGCCGCTACCTCGAGGCCGTGGACCGGGTGGGCCCGGACGACATCCGCCGCCTGGCCGAGAAGTACTTCCGCCGCCGGCACCTCAACGTGGCCATGGTGCTTCCCAAGGGGGCCGACGTCCCCGCCCTCTCCGCCGCGGATCTCGGGGCGCTGGCCGCCGACGCCGAGGACCGGGTGCGGGCCGAGGGGCCGGCCCCGAAGGAGGGCCTGGCCCACCCGGTGGTACGCCGCGTCCTCCCCAACGGGCTCACCGTGCTGGTGCGGGAGGCCCACGAGGTGCCCTCCGTCTCCGTTCGGCTGGTCTTCCCCGGCGGGACCCGCTACGAGACGAAGCGCACCAACGGGCTCTTCACCTATCTCGCCCGGTGCTGGACGCGGGGGACCGAGGGGCGCAGCGCCCGCGGCTTCGCCGAGGCGGTGGAACGGCTCGGCGGGTCCGTCAGCGGGTTCTCCGGGTGGAACACCTTCGGGCTCCAGGCCGACTTCCTGGCGAGCGGGCTGGACAAGGGCCTTTCCCTCTTCGCCGAGGCGGTGCTCGCCCCGGCCTTCTCGCCGGAGGAGGTGGAGCGGCTCCGGCCCCAGATCCTCTCCCAGATCAGCCGCCAGGAGGACTACCTCCCCAGTGTGGCCATCCGCGAGTTCCGCCGCCTCCTCTTCAGCCCCCATCCCTACGGGCTCGACCCCGTCGGGCGCCCGGCCGTGGTCCGGGCCGTGACCGCCGCACGGCTGCGAAAGGCCTACCGGGAATTCGCCGTTCCGTCCCGGGGCGTGCTCTCCATCGTGGGTGACGTCCGTACCGCCGAGGTGCTCTCCGAGGTGGAGGCCCTCTTCGGGGGGTGGGGCGGCGGGGCGGAGAAGCCGCCCCCCGAGCTCCCGGCGCCGGAGCCCCTCACCAAGCCCCGGACCGTGACCCTGAAGCGCGACAAGGAGCAGGTCCACATCGTGCTCGGCTTTCCGGGCGCCACCTTCCGGAGCCCGGATCGATTCCCCCTCGAGGTCCTGAGCGCCGTGCTCTCCGGCCAGGGAGGGCGCCTCTTCCGCCACCTGCGCGACGAGCAGTCCTTCGCCTACGCCGTGACCTCCTTCGTGGGCCTCGGCGTGGACTACGGCTCCTTCGCCTGCTACATCGCCACGGCGCCCGGAAAGCGGGACGCGGCCGTGAAGGCCCTCTGGGCCGAGCTCCTGGAGGTGGCCCGCGCGCCGGTCTCCCGGCAGGAGCTGGACCGCGCCAAGGAGTGGATCACCGGCAACTACGAGATCGGTCTCCAGACCAACGGGGCCCAGGCCATGGACCTGGCGCTCAACGAGCTCTACGGGCTGGGCTACAACTTCGGGGAACGCTACGTCCAGGAGATCCGGCGGGTGGACGCCGCCGCGGTGCAGGCCGTGGCCCGGCGGCTGCTCGACCCCGACGCCTACGTCCTGGTCCGGGTCGGCCCCTGACGATGGCGCCGATGGCGTGGCGACAATCGCCAAGCGGGGCGCTCGGCGGCGGTGCTTCAAACCCCTCGGCCTCCCCGGAGTCTCCGGGAAGGCCTCGTTCCTCGCGATGGTCGCGCCTTGTCCTCGGCGATTCTCGCCTATCCATCCTCGCGCTGTGCAGGTGGCGATTTTTTCCGATTGGCCGTTTTAAGCGGCCATCTCTCTTGATGACGTCGCCAAAAGTCGTGGGCTGCGGCGGCACTCCGGACGCCCTCGTCATGGCGGCGTATCCAGCTCCGCCCGGTTCCGCGGCATCCGTGTGCCGTGTCCTCGGCGGCGCTTACTCGGCCGTCGTCTTCTCCGGCGGCCTTCCGGGAGGGCGAGCCTGATGCGCCACGTCAGCCTCATCCGCAAGCGCGGCGCCGAGGAGGCGCCGGCCCGGGCCGCCGAGGCGGCCGCGGCCCTTCTCCGGAAGATGGGGGTCCAGGTCACCGAGGGGCGGGTGGCGCCCGGGTGCGAGGCGGTGGTGGTCTTCGGCGGCGACGGAACGCTCCTCCACGTGGCCGCCCGGGCCCACGAGCTCGGCGTGCCCATCCTGGGGGTCAACATGGGCGGGCTCGGGTTCCTCACGGAGATCCCGCTGGAGGAGATGGCCGCCGCCCTCGAGGCCCTGGTCCGCGGGGAGTGCGAGGTGGAGGACCGGATGGTGCTCGTCGCCCGGGTGGAGAGCGGCGGCGGCGAGGCGGCCCGGTTCCGGGCGCTCAACGAGGCGGTGGTGGCCAAGGGCCCCGTGGAGCGGATGATCACCCTGGATACCTGGGCCGGCGGCGACTTCCTCACCACCTACCGGGGCGACGGGCTCATCCTCGCGACCCCAACCGGGTCCACGGCCTACAACCTCTCCGCCGGGGGGCCCCTGGTCCACCCGGAGATCGAGGCGCTCGTCCTCACCCCGATCTGCCCCTTCGCCCTGAGCGCCCGGCCCATCCTGGTGCCGGGCGGCCTCGAGGTGACGGTGGGGCTCGCCCGGCCCGAGGAGGGGGTGAGCCTGGTGGTGGACGGCCAGGTACGCCGCACCTTCGCGCCGGGCGACCGGCTGCGGGTCACCAAGGCGTCGCGCCCGCTGGGGCTCGTTCGGTCCCCCCTGCGCGACTATTTCACCATCCTCCGGGAAAAGCTCGGCTGGGCCAAGGGGCCGGGGGAATAGCCACACGCGGGCCAGGCCGCGCATCCGCCCGCCGAAGCGGCGAAGCGCCCCGGCGGGCGCCGTCCTTCCGGGGCGGGGCCGGGCGGGCGGCCACCCCGGGGGCGGCCGGCTAGGCCTCTTCCTCCAGGGTCCCTTCCTTGCGCAGCTTGCCGAGCAGGCGTTCCTTCTCGCGCTCCATGGCCTCGCGTCCGGCCTCGAGGGCCGACTCGAGGATGGCCTTCTTCGTCTCCACGAGGTCCCGGCCCTTGCCGACGATCTCCTCGGTGCGCTCGCGGACCTCTTCGGCCATGCGTTGGGCCTCGCGCCGGAGCGTGTCGGCCTGGGTCCGGATGGCGTCGATGTTCTCGGGGCCCGACCGCGGGCTGAGCAGCGCGGTCAGGGCGGCGCCGACGGCCCCCCCGAGCAGGAAGGCCAGGGTGACGGATCCCGCGGTGTAGTGTCCCTCGTTGCAGCTCATGTCTCTTTCCCTCCTTTACCGGTCAACTTTTCGGAGACGACCTCCAGGGAGCGCTTGGCCCCCATGGCCATGCTGGCGACCTGGACGGCGAAGTGGGAGAGCCCCCCCCGCGTGATCCGGCTCACCAGTCGAACGGTGTCGCCCACCTCCTGGAAGGCGTCGAAGAAGCCCCGCGTCTGGGCGATGCTGCGGTTGACCTGCCCGGCCAGCTCGGCGAGGCCCTCGAGGAGGGGGGCGACGTTGCGTTCCATCTGTTCCTCTACCAGGCGGGAGAGCCGTTCCACGGAGTCCACCAGGTCGTTCAGCCGGCGGCCGGTCTCCTCGACCAGAATCTGGGTGCTGGAGGTGAGCTCGTCAACCCGTTTCAGGGTGTCGCGGAGTCGGAGGGCCAGGACGGCCACCGCCGCGGCGAGCACGGCCACGGACAGGGCGATGACCAGGAGCAGGATGTCGCTGACGTGTGCGCCCATGGGAAGCGGTCCTCCAGTGTCTCGGGGCGGCGCCGGCCGGGCCGGGCCCGGCCTCTCCCCAAGGATACGCGGACCCCGGGGGAAAGACAAGGACCACGGGGCGGGGTGGCCCCCGGCGGGCCCCCGCGGTTATAATCCCCGCATGAACGGACCGCCGATCCCGCCCGCCGCCTGTTCCGACGCCTGCGGGCATGCCGGCGTCCGGGCGGTCCTCTTCGACTTCGGCGGCGTCCTGGCCGAGGAGGGATTTCGGGAGGGGCTCCGGGCCATTGCCCGCCGGTTCGGCCTGGACCCGGAGGCCTTCGCCCGGTCGGCGGCGGACGCGGTCTACGAGACGGGCTACGTGACCGGCCGGGGAGCCGAGGCGGACTTCTGGGCGGCGCTCCGCGGGCGGTGGGGCATCCCCGGCCGGGATTCGGACCTCTCCGGAGAGATCCTCTCCCGGTTCGTGCTGCGTCCCTGGATGCTCGACTGGGTCCGGGCGGTGCGCCGCCGCGGCCTGGCGGCGGTCCTCCTGAGCGACCAGACGGACTGGCTCGAACGCCTGGATGCGGCCGCCGGTTTCGGCCGGGAGTTCGACCGGGTCTTCAACAGCTACCGGATGGGAAAGGGGAAGCGGGATGCATCGCTCTTCGACGACGTGGCGGCGGAACTGGGCCGTGCGCCCCACCGGCTCCTCTTCGTGGACGACGACGCGGGGAACGTGGGCCGGGCCCGCTCCCGCGGATGGCACGCCCACCTCTACCGGGATCGTCCCGGCTTCGAGGCCGTCATGCGCGGCATCGGGGTGTCGCTCCCCGCGCGCGGGTGACGGGTCGTGACCCCCGGCGCGCGCGATGCCCTCTACGCCCGGGCGGCCTGGCTGGCCGCCTTCACCGCGGTCTACAACCTGGCCGAGGGGGCGGTGTCCGTCTTCTTCGGCCTGGAGGACGAGACCCTCTCCCTCTTCGGCTTCGGGGTGGATTCCTTCGTGGAGGTGATCTCCGGCGTGGGGGTCTGGCACATGGCGCGGCGCATCCGCCGGAACCCGGACCGCTCCCCCGACCCCTTCGAACGCCGTGCCCTCCGCATCACCGGGACGGCCTTCTACCTCCTGGCGGCCGGCCTCGCGGCCGGGGCTGCGGCCAGCCTCGCCTCGGGGCACGCCCCGGTGACCACCTTCTGGGGCGTGGTGGTGGCCTTGGTCTCCATCGTCACCATGTGGGCCCTCATCCGGGCCAAGGTCCGGGTGGGGCGGGCCCTGGACTCCGACGCCATCCTGGCCGACGCCGCCTGTACCCGGACTTGTCTCTACCTCTCCTTCGTCCTCCTGGGGGCGAGCCTCGGCACCGAATGGACCGGGGTGGGCGGGCTCGACGCCGCCGGGGCGCTTCTCATCGCCGCCTTCGCCCTCCGGGAGGGGCGGGAGGCCTTCGGGAAGGCCCGGGGCGCCGCCACCTGCCGCTGCGCCGCCTGCGGCTGCAGCGGGGAAACCGGGTAGGGCCATGCCGCACTTCGGGCTCCTCGACGAACGGCACATGGACCCCGCGGCCGCCCTCCTCCAGCGCTCGCGCCTGCACCTTCGCGGGGCGCGGCGCCGGATCCGGCAGGGCAAGCTCGCGGCCGGGGTGTCCACCCTCTACGACACCCTGATCCACGCCATGCAGTGGCATGCCCGGGTGCACGGGGCCTCCGCCGGGCTGGACCTCGAGGACGACGCGGCCCTCTTCCGCCACCTCGCCGCCCGCGGCGCCGTCTCGCCGGGGTTCGACTTCGAGGGGCTGGCCCGCCTTACCGAGCAGGCCCTGGAGGGACGGCTCCCCCCGGGTATCGACCCAGAGGGGTGGCTGGCCGCGGTGGAGGGGGAACTGGATCGGCTCGGGGTCCTGCCCTTCGACGAGGCGGCGCTTCCGCCCGAGGACCCGGCCACCTTCTGACGGCGGCCTCCCCTCCCTCGCCGGGGCGGCGCCCGTCTCCCCGCGTCGGTCCGGCGCCTCGGCGGCCCCTCCCTTTCGGCCTCAGGGCTCCGCGAACATGTCCAGGATCTGCCCCAGGACGTGGCACTCCTTGCAGATGCGCATCTTTTCGTCCCAGTTTCGGTGGGCGTTACATTCGCAGACCGTTCCGCTGATGAACCAGCAGAGCCGCCCCGCGTTGAACTCCCAGGCGGGGCAGCAGCGCCGCCGTTCGTCGGGGCAGTCCTTGGCCTCCCAGCAGGGAGTCATGCCCTCCGCGAGGCCCCGCCTGGAGGCGATGAGGAAGTAGACCTGCCGCTCCACGTGGGGAGGGACCCGCCGCCAGCCCTGCTCGTAGCTGCAGACCGCCTTCAGGGAGATCCCGAGGAGCTCCGCCATCTGCTTCTGGGTCTTTCCGAGGAGCCGCCGGGCCCTCATGAAGTGAGTGCCGTCCATTGTCTCCGGGCCTCGATCGGGCCGTCGCCGGTCCGGGGATCCAGGATACCAGAATCGGGGAGGCGCGGAAGCCCTCTTCCCGTCCCGGCGCATGGTGGCGCTGCGAGAATGCACCGAAACCCGGGATGATCCGGGTGACCTCGCCCGTTCGGCGGCCCGCGGCCCGCCCCGTTCCCCGACGTCCTCGCGCCGGCATCCGGGATCTCTGCCCGGCCATCCCCCCGGAGCCTTTTTGCGAGGGCGGCACGGCATCCAGCGATAAAAAAACAATAAAAAGATAAAAAAGTATAAATATTTTCATAAAACAACGGTAAATCCAGATAAATAAAAATTCTTGACATAAAAACCGCGTTCATTTATGAAAATCCCAGTTGAGTACCACAACGTGGTATTAACGGCCCGACGGCCAAGAGGAGGTGACGTGCCCATGGAACGCAACATGATGAAATCACTCGTGACCTTGGCGGTGATGCTCTTTGGCGCCGGGCTTCCGGCCCCAGTCCGGGCGGTCCAGGCCGGCGATGCCGACTCCGGGGCCTGCATCGCCTGTCACGCCGACCTGGAGCGCATGGACGAGTTCGGGGCCAAGGCGGCGGCCGCGGCCGCCGGGGTGGCCGGCTGAGGCGTATCCGCCCCCCAGTTGAGGGGCAGGGACACCTACGGGGTGGCCAGGGACTTTCTCGAGACCCCCCACGGGGAGCTCGGCTGCCGCTACTGCCACAAGGGGACCAATGCGAGCGACAAGGAGGCGGCCCACGAGGGCCTGGTGAAGGACCCGTCGGAGGCGGGCGGCGGCGGGGTGTGCGCCGAGTGCCACGAGGAGATCGCCGCCACCTTCAAGGACTCCATGCACTACACCCTGAAGGGCATCCTCGACATCGTGGGCACCATCACGAGGCCCCACGAGATGCAGGAGACCCTCCTCCCGGCCGCCTGGAGCCTCGATTGCGCCAACTGTCACGCCAGCTGCGGCAGCTGCCACGTGGCCTGGCCCAAGGTGTCCAAGGGCGGCCTCATCGACCGGCATCGCTTCCAGAGGCGCCCCCCCATGGAAAAGACCTGCTTCGGCTGCCACGGCTCCAGGTTCGCCGGCGAATACGTGGGCTTCCTGGGGACCACCGCGGACGTCCACTACGAGAAGGGCCAGATGGAGTGCGACGACTGCCACCGGGGCTCCCAGCTCCACCACACGCGGCCCGGGGACGCCAAGCGTTATTACGCCACCGAGACCCCCCGGTGCGAGGACTGCCACCCGGACGCCCGGCCCGGGAGATCCAAGGTGGCCATGCACAACGCCCACGGGGAAAACGAGCTGGCCTGCCAGGTCTGCCACGCGAACCGGTACTTCAACTGCCAGGACTGCCACGTGTCCCTGGACGTCAAGGAGGAGGGCAAGGTCGAGGTCATCTTCCCGTCCGAGCCGCTCTTCACCTTCAAGATCGGCAGGAACATCGATCGGAGCCCGGCCAACCCGTACCGGTACAACCTCGTCCGGCACACTCCCATGCGGAAGGATTCCCTCGCCTCGCTGCGGTGGTTCCAGGCCACCCTCACCGGCAAACCCGGACCGGAGGATCTCGTCGCCAACTACGACGCCCTCCCCACATGGAACTCCGCGGCGGTGCACAGCATCCAGAGGCGGACCCCGCAGAACCGGTCGTGCAACGCCTGCCACGGGAAGCGGGAACTCTTCCTGACCGGGGACGATCTCCGTCCCGGGGACCCTGCGGCCAACCGCCGGATCGTCGTGGACCCGGTCCCGGCGCGGATCGAGGGCAGAAGATGATGGCGGCGCGGACCGGGCGAACGGGTGGACCGGGTGAAGGAGGCGGCGCAGTGGACATGAAGAAAAGGACCGGATTCGGAAGCGGCGTGATCGGCTGGCTGGTGTGCCTGGCCATGGGCCTGGCCCCCGGGGCGGCCGCGGGCGGGGCCCCGCCCCTCGTGGACACGGCCTGGCTCGCCGGGCACCTCGGCCGAAAGGGCCTCGTGGTGATGGACGTACGGACCGAGGCCAACTACGCCTTCGCCCACATCCCGGGGGCGGTGAGCGTGCCCTACGGGGAGATGGAGCCACCGGGGGACGAGGGCGAGCTCCTCATGGTGCCCGAGGGCGAACTCACCGACCTCCTCCAGGAGGCCGGGGTGAACCGCGACTCCCACGTGGTGGTCTATGCCCACGGGAACACGGTGAGCGACGCCTCCAAGGCCGGGGCCGTCTACTGGATCCTCAAGGCCAACGGGCTCGAACGGGTCTCCATGCTGAACGGGGGCTTCACGAAGTGGACCTTCGAGGGCCGGAAGGTGGTCAAGGACGAGCCGGCGCCGCGCAGGGGGGACTTCGTCGCCCGGCGCGACCCGCGCGCGATCGCCGGCCTCGACGACGTGCGGCGCGCCATCGCCGATCCGCGCACCTTCCTCGTGGACGCCCGGAACCCGGACCAGCACTTCGGCCACACGAAGCGCGCCGACGTCGCCTGCTACGGGCACATCCCCTCGTCGGTGAGCCTGCCGGCGGCCTATCTCACGAATGCCGGGCGCAACCGGGCGCCAGCCACCCTGAAGGACGAGGCCGTCCTCGAGGCCTTGGCCCGCGGCGTGGGGCTCCCCGCGGACAAGGGGGCCGGGATCATCGTCTACTGCAACACCGCCCAGTTCGCGGGCATCGACTACCTCGTGCTCCACGACGTCCTCGGCTACGAGAACGTGCGGGTCTATGACGGGTCCATGCTGGAGTACTGCCGGCGGCGCGGGGACCTTCCCCTGGAACGCTTCTCGTGGGGGCGGCCTTCCGGCCGGGCCGCCGGCCCGGATGACGACAGGAGGCGACGGAGATGAAGACGACGATCCATGCCCTGATCGCGGCCGCCTGCGCCGCCGTGTTCCTTTCGTGCGCCGGGCCCGCCCCGGCCCACGATCCGCTGGTCACGGCTCAGTGGCTCGCCAAGCACCGGGAGGACCGCGGGGTGGTCGTCCTGGACGTGCGGACCTTCTCCCGGTACGGGCAGGGCCACATTCCGGGGGCGGTGCAGGCCTTCGGCCCCTGGCAGACCATGGATGAACGGTTCCGGGGCTTCATGATGCCGCCGGTGGGGGAACTGGCGGCGAGGTTGCGCTCCTATGGGGTGCGAAACGACGCCTTCGTGGTGATCTACGACCAGGGCGTCACCGCGGAGGATACGGCGCGGAGCGCCCGGGTCCTGTGGACACTGGAGACCCTGGGCCACGGGAAGGCCGCCCTCCTGGACGGCGGTTTCGAGGCCTGGCGCCAGGCCGGACTCCCGGTCACGAAGCGCCCCGCCGTGCCGGAGCCGGGAGACTTCGTCCCCGCCGTCGCGGCCGACCGGCGCATCGGCCTGGACGAGGTCAAGGCGCGGCTGCGTTCCGGCACGGCGGTCTTCGTGGACCTCCGGGACATGGACGCCTACATCGGCCACGAGAAGAAGGCCCACGTCGCCCGCTACGGGCACCTGAGGGGCGCCATCCCCATGCCGGCCGCCTATCTCACCCTCGGCGGCCAGGCCTTCAGCCCATCCGTCTTCCGGCCCAGGGAGGAACTCCAGGCCATCGCCCGGGGGATCGGCCTCCCGGAGGATCGCTCCGCGGAGATCGTGGTCTACAGCGACCACGGCCTCAGGGCCGCCCTCGGCTACTTCGTGCTGCGCGACCTCTTGGGCTACCGGCGGGTGCGGCTCTATGACGGATCGGTGCTCGAGGTCGCCTCCGACACCGCGGTCCCCATGGCGGTCAACGGTTTCGGTTTCTACGAGCGCTGAGGCGCCTGCGGCCGCCCCGCCTGCCCGGGGGAGGCCCATCGACAACCCATGATGGCGTCGCCAAAAGTCGCGGGCTGCTGTGTTGCTCCGGATGTTCCCGTCATTTCGGCGTAGCTCAACTACGCCTCATTCCACAACATCCTTGCGCCGTGCATTTGGAGATTCTTGCTGAGCCGTCCACATCAGAGGACTTTTTACGAGGCCATCAACCCATCGGAGAGGAGGAAGCCCATGAGAAAGATCGTGTCCCTGTCCCTGTTCCTGGGGCTCTGCTGGTGCCTGGAGGGGGCGGCCCTGGCCGGCGCCCCGCTCACCAACTTCGAGGGCGTGGGCGGGTGCGCCCTGAATCCCTTCGCCTACGTCGCCAACCCCGTCAAGGGGGAGGCGGGCGGGCTGCTCGGGAGCCGGGCGGTCTCCCGGCCCCAGGTCGGGGTCTGGACCGCTGGGCTCACCGAGTCGGACATCGACTGGTGGTCCGTGGGGGCGAACATCGCCTTCTTCAACCGCCTGGAGCTGGGCTACAGCCACGAGTTCGTGGATATCGAGGGCATCGAGAACGTGGACAAGGACAACCTCTCCCTGAAGGTCAACCTCGTGCAGGAGGGCGGGTTCGGGATCGGTCTCCTGCCCGCCGTCTCCGCCGGCGCCATCTGGAAGCATACCGAGTTCAGCGCGGCGCCGGCCCGCGACGTCACCGACGTCGACGGCTACGTCGTGGCCACCAAGATGTTCGGCGCCCTTCCCGTCCCGGTGATCCTGAACGCCGGCCTCCTCTGGACCAAGGGTTACGTCCGGGGCGTGCTGGGCTTCGGCGACGACCGGGACACGGTCTTCTTCGGCAACGTCGAGACCGTGCTCCCCGGCGGGTTCATCGTGGGCTGGGAGTACCAGCAGGACGCCGACGTGGGCAGGGTCATCGAGGGGGATGCCACCCGGTACACGACCCACTCCATCTGGGAGGCCCACGCGGCCTACATGCCGAACCCGAATCTCACGCTGGTGGCCTCCTACGCGGACACGGGCGACCGGACCTACCGGAAGACCGCGCCGCTCCAGAAGCGGGCGGCCTTCGGGAGGGCCTACGTCCTCTCCATCCAGTACGCCTTCTGAAGATGGCGTCGACCTTTGGCGGGCCGGCCAGGAGTCCCGCCTCCCTCGGCCTCCCCCGCACCGGGGGAGGCCTTTTCGATGATGGCGCCGCGGGCATCACCAAGCGGGACGCTTGCGGCATAGAGGATTATAGAAGATGGCCCCGTAAAAAGCCCTCCGAGTGGATGGCTCGGCAAAAATCGCCAAATGCACGGCGCGAGGATATCGAGGAATGAGTCGTACCGAGCTCCGCCGCAATGACGAGAACATCCGAAGAGCGCCGCAGCCCGCGACTTTTGGCGACGCCATCCTAGAACCGAATTCCAAGAGTACCACCACCGAAGGCCCCTTTCCGCGCGGGCCGGGGGCCGACCCTCGATCCCAGAAGGGGAGACCGAAGGGCACGTTGGCGCGTCTCAGGGGGCGGCGGCGAGGAGGTCCGGCGGCGGGGGCTCGTAGTTGGGCTGCACCCATTCCCTTCGGCGCGCCTCGTACCAGGCGTAGCGCATGATGAGACGGTAGGCCATGCGGATGAAGGGATTGGGAGAGAAGAGCATCTTGCGGAAGATCACCGGCCGTGTGTAGTAGCGCCGCAGGTACTTCTTCTGGAGGGCGAGGATCTCGTCGCGGCTGTAGGCGGCGTTGGACATCACGGGGTGCATGAAGTCGTAGCGCGAGAAGTCGTGCTCCTCGATCCGGCCCTGCTCCATGGCGGCCCGGTGGTAGCGCGTCCCGGGCAGCGGGGTGGTGATGCACAGGACGAGGAAGTCGCCGATCTCCGAGACGAAGTCGCAGATGGCCCGGAGCGAGGCCT
Source organism: Dissulfurirhabdus thermomarina (assembly GCF_012979235.1). NCBI lineage: Bacteria > Pseudomonadati > Thermodesulfobacteriota > Dissulfuribacteria > Dissulfuribacterales > Dissulfuribacteraceae > Dissulfurirhabdus > Dissulfurirhabdus thermomarina. Next base: position 141,826 of record NZ_JAATWC010000004.1, on the reverse strand, counting down.
CCGTGTCGTGGACGTCGCCGAACATCACGTTGGTCATCACCATGATCCCGTGGGAGCGGAGGAGCGAGGCGGCCTCCCGGATCTGTTCCGCGTCCTGGTTCTTCGTGTAGTTCCGGAGGGTGTCCGGGTCGATGCTCTCGATGCCCAGCATGACCTCGTAGAGGCCGAGGCGCCGGTAGTCGGCCAGGAGGTCCCGGTCGCGGAGGATGTCTTTGACGCGGGACTGGAACCAGAAGTCGCACTTGAGGCCCGAGCGCCCCAGGCTCTCCAGGAAGGCTTCGTTGCGCTCCCGGCTCTGGTTGAAGGAGTTCTCGTTGAAGACGAAGAGCGACTTTCCGTACCGGCGGTGGAGCTCCTGCATCTCCTCCACCACCAGGGGGCCGCTCCGGCCCCGCCAGGTGGCCCGCCAGAGGGCCGACTCGGAGCAGTAGGCGCAGTGGTCCCCGCAGCCGCGGCTGGTGGAGATCCCCACCGCCCGCCGGCCCATGCCGTGCAGGTTGTAGGTGGGGGCGTCGAGGTCCACCCGGTGGTAGGCGGGCATGGGAAGGGCGTCCAGGTCGGCGATGGGGGCGCGGGGCCCCGTCCGGGTCACCCCGCCGCCGTCCCGGTAGGCCACGCCGGCCACGGGGCAGGCGCCGTTGCCGCCTCCCCGGAGCCACCGGAGGAGTTCCAGGAAGGTGACCTCGCCCTCCCCCAGGACCACGTAGTCGAGCTCGGGCACCGTCTCCAGCACCAGGTCGGCGTTCAGCGTGAAGTGCCCGCCGCCCCCCACGATGACGGCCCGGGGGAGCACCCGGCGCACCAGGCGGACGGCGGCGCAGGCGTCGTGGTGGAAGGTGGCCGCCTGGCAGGTGACGCCCACCACGTCGTAGGCCCCGGCCCGGAGCCGGGCGGCCAGGTCCGTCCACGGGTGGGGGAGGGTGGTGGCGTCGAGGAGGTGCACGTCCTCCCCCTCGCGCTCCAGGTAGGCGGTGAGCGCCATGAGCCCCGGCGAGGGCATCCAGAGGCGGAGGGCGCCGAAGATCTTATGGGGTGGGTCGAGCAGCAGGGTCTTCACAACCGTATCGGCTCCAGTAATCGAAGAAGTGGTACCACTGGTCGGGGTGGCGGGCGATGACGCGTTCGAAGGCCGCGGCCAGTTCCTGGGTCTTTTCCGCCAGCACCGCCTCGCCCCGCTGGTTGGGGCGGCGGACGACCTCGACGGGCGTCTCCATCCAGGCCCGGTAGCGGTTGTCGGGCCGGAGCACCACGAAGACCGGGATGATGGGGGCCCCGGTGGCGAGCGCCAGGGCCGCCGCGCCGGCGGGGAAGAAGGTCCGCCGGCCGAAGAAGGTGACCGGGACGCGTTTGCCTCCCTCCCAGCGGTCGCCCAGCATCACCACCACCTTGTTCTCCCGGAGCAGCCGGGCGAGCTTCAATACCGTGCCCGGGTCGTCGGGGGCGATGTGGACCGTCTCGATCCCGAGGCGGCCCCGGACCCGGTCGCGGTATTCCTGGACGCGGGATTCGTGGTCGGTGAGGGTGAGGGCGGTGACGGAGAGGCCCCGGAAGGCCAGGCTCAGCCCCCCGAGCTCCCAGTGGCCCAGGTGGGGGGTCACCAGGATGGCGCCCCGGCCCCGGTCGAGGGCCGCCCGGATGTGGGCGGTACCGGCCTCCTCGGCGATGACCCGGGGGAGGGTCCGGGGGGTGATCCAGCTGATCCGCACATAGTCCACGAGGTAGAGGCCGTAGTTCCGGAAGACGTTCCGGGCGAGGCGGCGCACCCGGGGGGCGTCCGGGGGGAGACCCAGGACGACGGCGAGGTTGCCCTGCACGATCCGGCGCATCCGGCCCCAGGCCAGGAAGAAGAGCTTCGAGACCGCGCGGTTCTGCCAGACCTGCCAGAACCGGGGCGTGGTCCGGGCGAAGACGTAGAAGAGCAGCAGGTAGAACTTCCTCGGCAGGATCATCTTCCGGCGGCCTCGGTGATGGTGTCCGCGGCGAAGAGCCCGGACAGGGCGCTTCCCACGATGCCGTGGGACGGGTGGGTATAGTGGCCCACCCAGAGGAGCCGGTCAAGGGCCGTCCGGTTCGGGGGGCGGAGGGGGCCCACCTGGTCCACGGCGGCGTCGAGGCCGTACATGGCGCCTTCTTCGTTGCCGGTCCGGCGTTCCAGGGTCATGGGGGTGGCCCGCTCCACGAACCGGGCCGGGCCCCTGAGGTCCACCCCGGCCAGGGACCGGATCTCGCCGAAGATCCGGTCCTCCAGCCGCGACAGGGCCGCCGCCTCGCCGTACCGGTGGCGGAAGCGGCCGGCCGGCGGGGCGTGGACGAGGACCTTCACCGAGTGGTGGCCGGGGGGCGCAAGCCCCGGATCGAGCAGGGAGGGCGTGGTGATCACCACGTGGAGCCCTTCTTCCATGGACCCCTCGGCCAGGGCCGCCGCCGCGCGCTCGAGGTCGGCGTCCGTCTGGATGGAGACGAAGTAGGGCCAGTCCGGGGGAAGGGCGTCGGACGGGAGCCCCAGGTAGAAGAGGAGGGCGGAGGCGGAGGGCCGGAGCCGCTTCGCCCGGTGGAGCCGGCCGTAGGGATGCCGCCCCCCCGGGAGCAGGCGCCGGGCGGCGAAGAGGTTCGAGGCCCCCACCACCCAGTCGGCGTCCGCCGTCCCGCCCGAGGCGAGGCGAACGCCCGCGGCGCGCCGCCCGTCCGGGGAGAGCCGGATCCCGGCGACCCGGGCCCCGAGGTGGAGCCGCCCGCCGGCCCGGGCCAGGGCCCGGGCCAGGGCCCCGGACAGGGCCTCCATCCCGCCCCGCGGGTAGAAGACGCCCTCCCGGAGGACCTTGGCCCAGAGCACCGCCACGAAGGGGTAGGAGAGGCGGCTCGGCGGCAACGTGGTGGGCAGCGCCGAGAGCGCCAGCCAGAGGTCCGGGGCCCCGGGGAAGAGGCGGCCGAGGACCCGGGCGTGGGAGGCCCGGGCGTAGCGGAGGATCCGGGGGAAGAAGAGGGGAAAGAGGGCGCGTTTCCACCCCGGGGCCTCGTCGAGGGCGAGCAGCTCCCGGCCGAGCCGCTCCGTGAGCCGGGCGTAGCGGGCCAGGGCCTCCCGGTGCCCCGGGAACCGGGCCGCGACGCCCTCGAGGTAGGCGCGGGGGCTCCGGTAATCGAGGCGCAGGTCGAAGCCGGGGTAGACGTTCCGGATCTCCGGGATGGGAAGGAAGGCGACTTCGTCCCGGGCGCCGGCCGCCTCGAGGACCCGGGTGAGGGCCCCGCCCGGGCCGCAGGCGGCGAGGAAGGCCCCGGTGGCGTCGAAGTAGAATCCGTGGCGCCGGAACCCGGTGACGTAGCCTCCCGGCCGTTCCCCCGCCTCGAAGACGTCCACCTCGAAACCCCGCCGGGCCAGGACGGCCCCGGCGGCGAGCCCCGAGACGCCGGCCCCGATCACGGCGACGCGCCGGTCAGCCACGCGGGCCCTCCACCGCCCCGGACCAGCGCCCGCACCGGTCGTTCCAGAACGAGACGGGCCGCCCGTCCCGGTGGAGGCGGAGCACCGAGCAGGCCTCCTCGCACCGGCGGCAGACGAAGCTGTCCACCCGGAACTCTCGTTCCAGGAGCTCGTAGCCGAGGAAGGGGGGCCGCTCCCCGTCGGCGGCCGCGGCCAGCAGCGCGGCGCCGTAGGCCCCGGCCACGCCGTGGTGGGGCGAGACCTCGAAGGAAAGCCCCGTCTGGCGCTCGAACTCCCGCACGATGCCCGCGTTGGCCGCCACCCCGCCCTGGAAGACCACGGGGGCCTCCAGGGCCTTGCCTCGGGCCACGGAGGCCAGGTAGTTCCGGACCAGGGAGCGGCAGAGGCCCGCCACGATGTCCGCCACCGGGAGGCCGATCTGCTGCTTGTGAATCATGTCCGTCTCGGCGAAGACCGTGCAGCGGCCGGAGATGGGGGCGGGGTTCTCCGAGGCGAGGGCGAGGGCTCCCATCTCCTCCACCCGGAGGCCGAGGCGCCCGGCCTGCTGGTCCAGGAACGAGCCCGTTCCCGCGGCGCAGACGGTGTTCATGGCGAAGTCCACGGCGAGGCCCTCCCGGACCAGGATGATCTTCGAGTCCTGGCCGCCGATCTCCACCACGGTCCGAACGGCCGGGTTGATGCGGACGGCCGCCAGGGTGTGGGTGGTGATCTCGTTCTTGGCGATGTCGGTGTTGACGAGACGCGCGGCCAGGGCCCGGCCGCTCCCGGTGGTGGCGGCCGCCAGGACGCGGGGCCGGCCGAGGTCCGCCGCCAGCCGCCCCATGGCTTCGCGCAGGGCGGCCAGGGGGTTTCCGTGGGTGCGCAGGTAGTAGCCGGCCAGCAGCGCCCCGGTTCCGGCCTCCAGGGCCACCACCTTGGTGGTCACCGACCCCACGTCGATGCCGAGGTGGATCTCAGGCGTGTGCGGTGCCATCGACGATGTCCAGGAAGGCCTCGACGCGGGTGGCCACGTGCTCGTGCTGGGTGTGCTCGTCCACCACCAGCACCATGAACGGGACCCGCCGCGCCAGATCCTTGTGCAGGGCGGCCAGCTCCAGGCGGAGCAGGGCGTCCACCCCGCAGTTGAAGGCGATGAGGTAGATCAGCCCGGCCGCCGGCCGGACCTCGGTGAAGTGGCGGAAGGCCCCCAGGCATTCCCGGGCCCCCCGCCAGTAGAGCACCTTGGCGTAATAATCCCGGTCGCGGGCCAGGCGGTCAAGGGTCCGGAAGGGGAGGCCCTCCGGGGTCACCACCCGGAACCCCGCCCGCCGGACCAGGTCCGGCACCCCCTTGTGGAGGGCCGGGGTCGAAAGGATGTAGGGGTGCCCCACCAGGGCGATGGCCCGGCGCCGGCCGTCTTCGGCCCGGGGCGGGGCCGTCCCCGGTGCCGGCCGGGGCGGCTGCGCCCGCGCCGCCTCGGCGCGCCGCCCCCCGGGCAGCCGGCGGAGCTCCCGGATCACGGCCTCGAAGGCGGCCTCGGCGTCCCGGCCGTCCGCCACCTCCACCGCCGGGGCGGCCATGGGCGGTTCCTCCCCGTGGAGGCGTCGCCAGTTGAGGGCCACGATGTCCGGCAGCGCCCGGAAGTTGGGGCACATGAGGTGACCGTCGAGCCGGAGGAGCCGGGGCAGGACCAGGGCGTCCGACTCGGCCAGGAGCCCCAGGGCGGAACGGATCATCCGCTTGTAGGGGTAGCAGGCGTCGCCCTCCGAGAGCGGGGGGGCGGCGGGCGCCCGCGCCGGGGCCCGGCGGATCCGGGCCCCCGGGAAGGCCGCCTCCAGGCGCCGCTCCAGTTCCCGGGCCCACGGGAACCCGAGGAGTTCTCCGGGGAGGCCCACGATCATGCCATCCGGCCCTCCCGGCGAAAGCGCATGACGTCCACGAAGGCCTCGGCCAGGGTGTCGAGGCGCGGCCCCATGTCCTGGCGGTCGAGGACGAGACCGAGGACGGGGAGGCCCAGCTCCGCCCCCACCGCCGAGAGCACCGTGGCGGCGTTGGTCTCGGGCATGCACGAGAAGGGATAGACGTGGACCACCCCGTCGAAGCCGGACCGGTGGGCGTCCACGGCCTCCGCCACGGAGAAGTTGCACTCGGCGCCCACGTCGGCCTTGAGCCACGGCCGGGCCAGCTCCAGGAGCCGGGCCCGCTCCCGTTTCACCGACGGGTCCAGGCGGGAGCCGCGGCGGATGTGGGTGCTGAAGTAGGACGAGCGGTGCACCTCCACGCCGAGGTGGCCCAGGCGGCGCTCGATGTCCATGTTGATCCCGGGCTCGAGCACCGTGTAGACCTCCCCCACCATCCGCACCCGGAGGGGGCGTCGGCCGGTCTCGGGGAGCCGGTCCAGGGCCTCGAGGGTCCGCCGGGCGGCGGCGGCCGATTCCCGCCGGGTCCGGGCCTGGTCCAGCTCCCGGAGTCCGGCGGCGAGCCGGGCGTCCACCTCGGCGGGGGCCGCGGCCACGGCCCGCTTGCGCGCCGCGGCGCGTTCCATCTCCTCGCACCGGCGCATCTTTTCCCACCCCAGGAGCAGGGCCCCGGGGAAGCGGGCGTAGTTCGAGGGCCGGAGCTCGTGCTTGAGGTGCCGGGCCTCGTCGTGGTTCTGGAGGAAGGCCTGCCAGTTGAAGACGCCCGGGATGGTGAGCCACCGAAAGCGGTAGCCGAGGTCCCGAAGGGTGAGCTTGATGACCCGGTCGTAGAGGCCGAGGCGGCACGGCGGGCCGCTGCCCACCATGACGATGGTGTCCGCCCCGGCCTCCAGGGCCTCGACGAAGTTGCCCAGGATGATCTTGAGCGGGAGGCACACGGACTCGTTGGTGTGGAACTCGCCGAGCTCCCGGGTGCGCTCCGTGGTGGGCGGGGGCAGGACGTAGGGGATGCCCGCGGCCTCGGCGATGGCCTTGCAGAAGATGTGCATGCTGCCCAGGTTGGGGAAGGTGATCCTCATCTCGGCCCCCTTCCGCGGGCGCCCGCCGCTTCCCGCAGGCGGAGGAGGGCGGGGAGGGTGACCGCCGAGAAGAACCAGGCCGCCAGGATGCCGGCGATGGTGACCAGTCCCATGCCGCGGAGCAGCGGGTGCGAGGCCAGGGCGAGGCTCCCGAAGCCGAGGCAGGTGGTGAGGGTGGTCAGCAGCACCGAGCGCCCGGTGGTGGCCAGGGTCGCGGCCACGTCGCCTTCCTCGGCGTAGCGGCGAAGGACGTGGATTCCGTCGTCCAGGCCGATCCCCAGCACCAGGGGCACCACCATGAAGTTGAAGAGGTTGAAGGGGATGCCGGCAAGGCCCATGAGGCCCAGGGTCACCACCGAGGCCAGGGTCACCGGCACCGCGGCCATGGCCACGGGGCCCGGCCGTCGGAAGAAGGCGAAGAGCAGGCCCAGGATGAGGGCCGCCGCGAGCAGCACCGAGTCCCGGACCTCGCCCCGGACGGAGCCCAGCAGGCCCCGAAGCGCCGTGTCGGGGTCGAAGGCCTCGGCCCCCGGGGCCCGATCGGCCAGCCGCCGGGACAGGTCCCCCAGCCCTGACGGGGTCCGCAGCGCGACCCGGGCGATGCCCTGGAGCCCGCCCGGGGTCCGGCGGAAGAAGGCGTGGAAGGGGCGGGGGAGTTTCTCGAGGTCCCCGGGGCCGAGGAGCGTCTCCGTGTCATCCGGCCGGGCGAGCGCCTCGAGGAAGGCCTCGGTCAGGGGGAAGTCCCCCGGCCGGAAACCGGCGCGGGCCAGGGCCGCCCGGGCGTTGGCGGCCAGGGCCGGGGGGAGCCGCGGGGGCCGGCCCCGGGTGATCCGGGTGAGGGAGGCCCAGGAGCGGATCCGGCCCTCGGCCTGGAGGTCCTCGAGGACCCCGTCCACGGTCCGCCCGATTTCCCAGAAACGGGCCGGGTCCCGGGCCGTCCAGGTCACGAAGGCGCCGGCGCCGGCGCCGAAGGCCGCGCGGATCTCCTCCTGGACCCGGATGGAGGGGAGGTCGGCCGGGTGGAGCGACCTGGGGTCGTGCTCGATACCCACCCGGAAGAGGCCGGGGATGGCGGCGGCGAGCACCAGGGCGGAGGCCGCGGCCGCGGCCCGCGGCCGGTCGGCCACCAGGCGGCCCAGGCGGTCCATCCCCAGGCGGCCCAGGTGCCCGGCGGGCCGCTCCCCGGACCGGGCCCGCCAGAGGAGCCAGGCGGGCAGGGCCCACAGGATGGCCGCAAGGCAGAAGAGGAGGCCCAGGTCCACCAGCCAGGCCACCTGGTGGAGGACGGGGATCCCGGAGCAGAAGAGGACCGCGAAGGCGGCCGCGGTGGTGAGCCCTCCCACGGCCACGGGGGGGCCGGTCCGGAGGACGGCGGCCTCCACCGCGGCGGCGGTGGCGCGGCCCCGCTGCCTTTCCACGAGGTAGCGGTCGTAGACGTGGATGGCGAAGTCGATGCCGAGACCGAGGACCACCGCCGAGAAGGCCGCGGCCATGAGGTGCACCCGGCCCGCCACCAGGGCGAGGGCCCCCAGGGCGAGCTGGAGCCCCACCCCCAGGGGCAGCAGCACGAAGGCCAGGACGGCGGGGCTCCGGTAGGCGAGGAGGAAGAGGAGCGAGATCCCGATCCCGGACCCCAGGAGGCAGGCGAGGAGGTCGTGCCGGAGGAGTGCCTCTTCCTCCACGGCCACGGCGAAGCCCCCGGTGATTCCCCGGAAGGCGGGGCCCAGGCCGGCCGCCGCCGTCCGGGTCATCCGGAGCAGCCGCCGCGCCGCCGCCCGCCTCTCCGGCGCGAGGGCCGGGACGCACGCCACGAGGAGGGCCGTTTTGTCCGTGGAACGGAGCAGGGGTCCCGGGGCGAAGGCCAGTCCCGCCTGGAGGCCCCGGAGCTTGTCCATGAGGAGGGCCCGGAGGTTCAAGGGGTCCCGGGCGGCGATCGCCGCCGCCGCGTCGGCCCCCGGGGCGGCCAGGAAGGCCAGGGAGCGGTGGAGTTCCCGGTCGAGGGCCGCCGGCGAGGCGAGCCGCGCCCGGAGCGCCTCGGCGTCCCGGCCGGTGAGAAAGAGGCGGGGGCGGCGGAGGTAGGTCTCGAGGATGGCCGGGAGGTCGCCTGCTCCAGCCGCCTCGGCCTTTTCCAGGGTCACGGAGCGGAAGGCGGGCCGGCCCTCGATCCGGAGGGCCCGGAGACGGTCCACCACCCCTCGCGCCCGGGCCACGAGCCCGTCGGGATCCCGCTCGTCACGAAAGAGGAGGTAGAGGCGGTCCGGGCCGCCCGAGGTCCGGGCGGCGTGGACGAGCACCGCCACGGGCCCCTCGGCCGGGAGGGCGTCGAAGATGTCGCGCTCGAAGCGCAGGCGTCCCGTGGCCAGCACCGAGGCCGCCACCAGGAGGGCGAAGGCCGCCAGCGCCGCCCCGGGCCGCCGCGCGATGAGCCGGTAGAGGGAGCGGCCCATGGGCGCCCTAGAAGGGGCGGGACAGGTCCCGGCCCTTGAGCCGAAGGAGGCGCGAGGCCACGCTGCAGAGCAGCCGTCCTTGCCAGGGTTTCCCGTACTTCTTGGGGTTGGGATGGAGGAAGCAGAGCCGCCGGCACTTGATCCGCTGGAGGCGGCGGGCGAAGTCGTCGTAGGGCCGCTCGGGGTCGAGGGGCCGCTCGAAGTAGTCGGGGATGTAGTAGCCGAATGTGGTGTAGGTGCCCCGGTCGGCGTCGGCGTGGGCGTCGTGGAAGTCGCGGAAGGTCCGGCGGTCGGTCACGATGCCGAAGCGCTCCGGTTCCATCTGCCAGGGCGCCCCGGGCTCCATCTCGATGGAGAGGGTGCGCAGGCCCCGGACGTGGCGGTAGCGGCGGATGATCCGCCGGCGCATCCGGACGGTGTCCTCGAGGAGGTCCTCGTTCTCGCCCGGCAGGCCGTAGGAGAAGAAGATCTCCGTGGAGATGCCCATCCGGTCGATCCGGTCCATCTTCTCGAAGAAGGCCTCGGTGGTGAAGGCCGGGCCCTTGTGGCGGAAGCGCAGGTCCTCGTTCCCGCACTCCGGCGAGACGGCGATGATGGAGTCGGGCCCGGGGAAGGTCTTGTGGAACTCGTCGATGAAGCGGTCGGAGGGGAGGCCGTTACACTCGAACATCCAGTCGGCCTCGATGCCCTCGCGGCGGATGCGCCGCCACAGGTCCACGAAGTATTCCTGCTCCACGGGCTCGGGGTCGGTGGCGGTGTGGAGGGTCCGGTACCCGGCGGCCAGCCCCCGCTTGATGTCCTGGATCACGGCGGCCGGGTCGCGCCAGACGAAGCCCGTCCGGCGGCTGATGCGGCGCTGCTGCGGGACCTGGGCCCCCCCGCACCAGGTGCAGTTGAAGGGGCAGCCGCGCCCCACGGCCAGGGGCAGCAGGGGCGAGCGGATGGTGAATCGCCGGAAGTTCTCCTCGGGCGAGAAGTGTTTCGCGTAGAAGAAGGGGAGGCCGATGTAGCGGACGTAGGTCGGGGCGTGGCGGAGGAGGGAGAAGTTCGTGTAGTTCAGCCCGCTCACGGTCTCGGCGTCGCCCACGTAGCAGGCCTCGGCGGTCCGGACCCCGGGTCCTTCCCGCCAAGTGAGGTTCGGGACGTCCTCGAGGCTTCCGCCGTCCTGGAGGGTCTCGAGGAGGCGGAGCACCGGGATCTCGCCGTCGCCCCGCACCACGGCGTCCACCTGGGGAAAGTCGCGGACGATCTCGTCGTGGAAGAACGAGGCGGTGTAGCCCCCGGCGAAGACGAAGACGTCCGGGCGCACCTCCTTGATGCGCCGGGCCGCCGCCATGACGTCGTAGGCCTGGTAGTGCCAGTGGAGGCTCATTCCCACGGCGGCCACGGCCGGGTCGTCGAGGAGGGTCTCGAGGCGCAAGCCCCGGTCCTCCACCCATTCCACGCCGAGGTGGATCACCTCGACCTCGAAGCCGTGGCGGCGGACGAAGTCCGCGATGGCCAGGAGGCCCATGGGCATGTAGTTGATCCAGATGAAGTCCCCGATGGGCTTGTAGAAGTTGTTGAACTTGGGGACGTGGAGGAAGAGGACCTTCATGGGGTCGGGCTCCCCGCCGGGAAGATGGCGCCGTCGAGGATCTGGTCCGAGAAGGCGGCGAGATTCGCCGCCAGCCGCTCCGCCGCCGCCCGGTCGTAGGTGGCCACCCGCTCGAAGGTCCGCGCGCAGTAGCCGCACCGGTCGCAGGAGGTGCGGCGGCAGTCGTTTTCCCGGAAGAAGTCGAGGAAGCCGTCCAGGGCCTTGTTGGGGATCTGGACCACGTCGCGGAAGGAGAAGTCCATGAGCCCGGCCACCACGGCCACCTTCTCCATGTCCACCAGGTGGGGCTTGAAGAAGTAGTCGGCGTTGGGCCGGAGGAAGGCCCCGCGGTTGGGGAGGGTGAGGAGCTCCACCAGGTTCCCGTCGAAGCTGCGCCGGGCGTAGGCCTCCACCGCGAGCAGCAGGGCCTCCGAGGTCTTGAACCGCTCCACCACCTTGAAGCGGGTGATGCCGATGGCCTCGTAGGCGGCGAGGTCCTCGGGCCGGATCCACCGGGCCTTGAGGATGTTGACCGGGTCGAGGAGCTTCTGGGCGGTGCAGTTGACGTAGGGGAACTGGAGGTAGCAGTAGTTGTCGTGGCTGTGGGTCTGGGAGGCGTGGCCGTCGTGGTTGACGTGCTCGATCTGCTGGGCGCACTCCCAGACGCAGCAGGGGTTGGCGATGAGCTCGATCCCGCATTCCACCGCCTCGGCGATGGCCTGGAGGGTCTCGAAGTCGCGGTTGAGCATCTCGTCCAGGATGAGCTCGTCCACCCCGAGGTCCTCGTACTGGCGGGCCCGGGTGACGGTGTTGATGCGCGCCACCGAGGAGACCTTGACCTCGAAGTGGGGGTAGTGGCGCCGAACGAGGCGGACCAGATAGGGGAAGGCCACGGTGAGGGTGTCCACCCCGATCTCGCTCAGCCAGTCCAGGAGTTCCCGGATCTGCGCGTAGCCCTCCGGCGAGTAGTGGACGTTTCCGATGCAGGCGGTGTTCAAGAGGTAGTTGAACTTCATCCCCGCCTCGTGAACGGCCCGGACGTGGGCGGCGATCTCCTCCCGGCCCACCTGGGGCAGCAGGAACGAGGGGCGCACCCCGCCGATCACGTCGTGGGGGAGTTTCCCGTAGACGTGGCTGACGGGGTAGTCCTTGAGCCGCCCGGGGAGGGCGGGATCCCAGTTGGTGGAGACGCGGATTTCCATGGAGGCGGGTCCTTTCCCGGCGGGGGCGGCTAGAGCGCGTAGCCCCCGCAGACGTTGATGCACTGGCCGGTGATGCCGGCGGCCTCGTCGCCGGCCAGGAAGACCACGAGGGCGGCCACCTCCCGTGGGGCGAGGGTGCGGCCGATGGGGATCCCCTCGAGGATGCGGCCCAGGATGTCCGCCGGCTGCCCGCCGAGGGCGCCCGCCATCTCGGCCATGCCCCGGTCCAGCATCCGGCCCTCCACGGGCCCCGGGTTCACCGCGTTGGCCCGGATGCCGCGCCCGGCGTATTCCACGGCGATGCTCCGGGTGAGGCTGTCGATGGCGGCCTTCGAGGCGCAGTAGGCGGCGGCCATGGGCACGGGCCGGGCCGAGAGGGCCGAGGAGAGGTTCACGATGGCCAGGGGCCCGGCGGCCCGGCGGACGGCCTCGCGGCAGGTGAGGAAGCACGAGACCACGTTGGTGTGGAGGACGCCGAGGAAGCCCTCCAGGTCCAGGGCCTCGAAGGGGCGGAGATGCGTGAAGACGCCCGCGGCGTTCACCAGGACGTCGGGCGGCCCGGCCTCGCCGGCCAGGGCCTCGAAGGCCGCGGTGACGGCCGCCTCGTCGGTGGCGTCCAGGGCCCGGGCCGCCACGCCGGCCCGCCCGGCCGCCTCGCGGCAGGCGGCCGCGTCCCGGTCCCACACGGTGACCTCGGCCCCGGCCGCCAGGGCGGCATCGGTCACCGCCCGGCCGATGTCCCCGGCCCCGCCGACCACCAGCACCCTCTTCCCGGAAAGGTTCATGGCGCCTCCTCGATCATCATCTCGATATCGGCCCAGCGGACCAGCTCCATGAAGCTGGCCAGGCCGTCGTGCCGCCACCGCATGGAGGGCCGGTGCATCCGGCCGGGGGCGCAGATCCGCGAGACCCCGGCCCGGGCGAGGGCCTCGGCCAGGCCGGGGAGGCGGTCTGCGCCCACCGCCACGCCCGCGTTCTGGAGATAGGGGGAGTTTTGCCCCAGCAGCGCCACGGCGTCAAGGAGGTCGTCCACCGCGCAGACCCGGAGGAACCGGCAGGGCAGCACCGGTTCGAAGGCCGCGGCCCCAAGATGCACCACCGTGGCCGTCCCCCGGGTGAAGACCCCGGCCTCGCCCTGGGCCGCCTCGAAGGCGGCCAGCCCGCGCTCCTGGGCCAGGGTGGCGGCGGTGTCGAGGGACGGGCGCGAAGGCGGCAGCTCCGCCTCCAGGTCCGCGAGCCGTTCGGCCACGAGTTCCGCGAAGGCCTCCGTGGAGACCCCGCCGCCGCGTTCCGCGAAGACGAGCTGCGGGGCGATGCAGGCCCGCTGGTCGAACATGGCCGTGTCGAGGGCGACGGCCCGGGCCAGGACGTCCGCGGCCGGCCGGCCGGACAGGGCCTCCCGCCCCACCAGGACCACCCCCACCTTGTGGCCGTGCTCGAGGACCTTCTTCCCCGGGCCCACCCGTGCCCGGAGCTCGGCCAGGGCCCGGGGGCCCCCGTAGAGCATGACCACCGGGGCCTTGTCGAAGAGGGCGGCCTCGAGGTCCGGGGCGCCGCCCTTCCAGGCGAAGAGGGCCAGGCACTCGGCCAGGGGCGGCTCCACCCGGGCGAGGGAGGCGGCCCAGGCCGGGCCGAAGAGGGGTTCGCCCGAAGCGAGCTTGGCGGCGAGGGGGGCCTTCACCATGAGGCTCCGGACCGCCGGGAGGTAGCTCAGCCCCGGGACGTTGGCCGTGAGAACCGCGGCGACGAGCGGCGGCCCGAAGGCGCGGGCCCGGCCCCGGAGCCGCGGGTCGGGGCGGAAGCCGTCGAGCACGCGGTGGTCGCCGAGGTCCCGGTCGAGGGCGGCCAGGATGTCCCCCGCCCCGCTGTTGCCCTGTTCCACCTCGATGCTGCGTTCCACCACCGCCGGCGAGAGTCCGGTCACGTCGGCCACGGCCTCGGCCAGGGCGGTGCGTTCCGGCGAGGGACGGATCCAGGTCTCGGCCACGCGCCCGAAGACGGCGGCGAGGTCGTCCGTGGTGTAGCCGGCGAGGTGGCGGGCGCCGGCCTCCATGACCCGGTCCACCGCCGCCCGGACGGCGTCCGGGGTGAGGACCGGGAAGAGGAGTCGCGTCCCGCCGGCGTCGGCGTGGGTGAGCTCGCCGTCGAAGCCCGGGATGTGGAAGGCCTTCATCGTCCGCACGGGCGGACCTCCTCGAGGCTCAGGCTGCACCCCCGCGGCGCGGCCCCGGAGGCCCGGCCGACGACGTCGAAGCGGCCGCCGCCGAGGTTCACGGCGATGTCGTCGGTGAGGACCGCCATGGGACGGGAGACGTTGGCGAGGTCCAGGAGCAGGGGGACTCCGGTCCGGCCGGGCAGGACCTCCTCCAGGGTGAGGGGGTCCACCACGCGGGCCCGGGCCCAGGGGGGCGGAACCTTGGGCCCGCGGTTCCGGGAATAGAACTGGCTGGCCAGCTCCGTGAGCCCGTAGAGGTTGTAGCAGCGGTCGGGGTCCAGGCCGAAGAACCCGCTGGCCTCGGCCACGAAGGCCGTGCGGTCGAGCTCTCGGCTGCGGCCCTTGAAACCGCCGGCGTCCAGGAGGCGGCTCCCCTCCGGGAGCGGGCCCGGGCGGCGCCCGGCCGCGGCGTCCATGAAGTTGACGAAGCCGAAGCTGCCGCCCACCAGGCACACGGGGTCCTTCTCGCGCCGCCAGGCCGCCAGGGTCTCGAGGCCGGCCTCCAGCTCCAGGACGCCGCGGCGGACCGCGTAGAAGGGCTCCCCGAGCCCGAAGCGGTCGGCGATGACCCGCATCCCGTAGGCCATGATGACCTCGGGGGCCTCCTCCGGCGGCGGCACCAGCATGAAGAACCGGGCCCGGGCGCCGTCGGCGAAGAGGTGGGCCCCGGCGTTGGCCAGGATGGAGCGGTCCATGAGGGCGAGGTCGTCGGCGTCGAAGGGCGCCGAGCCGCGGCCTCGGCCCGAGGTGCCGCTGGTCCGGAAGGTCCGGACGGGCGGGCCGCCCCCGTAGATGACGCGGCGCTTGAAGGCGGCCAGGGGCACCGGGGGGATGTCGGCGGACCGGCGGACGGTCTCCGGCGTGGCCGCCAGCGAGCGCCAGAAGGCGCCGAGGGCGGCCACGGCCTCGAACTGGTAGGCGAAGAGCCGGAGGGCGGCCGCCTCGAAGTCCTCCGGGCCGCCGGCGCCCGGCGCCATGAGCGCCGCCACGGTGTCGAGGATCTCGCGCTTTTCCGGCGGGGGGGATTCAGGCATGCCTGGATCCGTGGCGGCCTTGAGATGCATTGGCCCGGGTTGCCTGGGATTTCACGTCATGGGCAGGCATGATCCTCTCCACCCGTGGTGGGCTTACCCCGCCGCCCTTCGGGGTGCCCGACAACGGACCCTCTGCCGCGCTGGCAACTCGCCGATATACTTTTCAAATATTATCGACATCGTTGCCGCCTTGCACCCGGCCCGTTCTTGAACGCCCACGGATCCAGGGTTTTTCTTGCGCAGGGATCTCGAACGGCAGACGGCCCTTCGGCCCGTTGTCGTCCCTCCCCCCGCCAACGCCGTTGGCGGGGCGGGACGATGGTGGGGCCGCGAGGCGCGCGGCGAACTGTCCGAGCCCCGCGAAGCGGGGCGAGTTTTTCCCGCTTCGCTTGCCCCGCGGGCCGGCCGGGCGTCGGCGGACCGCGTGATTATAAAAGTTCCATTTTCTCCGGGCAAGGCCGGCCGCGTCCTACCGTCCCCCGCGCCCGGGGAGCGTCACGGCGAGGTCGGCCCTGGCCAGGGCCCGGCCCGCCGACCGGGCCTCGCCCTCCACCCGCACCAGGCCGCCGAAGGCCTTGACGATGACGACCTCCGCTTCCACGAGGTCCCCGGGGCCGAAGGCGCCGGCCGCCTCGAGCCGGGCCCCCGCCAGGTACCCCGGCCCCGCCGGCCGGGGCTGGCCCCCGGCCCCCGTGCCGGCCACCACGGCGGCGGCCTGGGCCATCATCTCCAGGAGGAGGCCGCCGGGGTTGGCGGGGCGGCGCCCGTTCCGGAAGAAGGGCTCGAGGCCGGAGAAGCGCTTTCGCCCCGTGCCGCGCCGGCCGGGTTCCGCCACCCGGACCGCGTCGAGGAGCAGGAAGGGCGGCCGGTGGGGCAGGATCTCCAGGATGCGCCGGAGGGGGATCTCCATGGGATTGCGGTCAGGCCGCCTCGGGCGTGGGCGTGAAGGCCCGGCGGGCCTTCCGGACCGCCGGGATATGGCCGAAGTTCATGGGCATGAAGATGATGTGGCTCCGGCGCCGGAGGCCCGAGGGGCGGAAGAGGCGGCGCAGGGTGGAGCCCAGGGAATAGAAGCCCGCGTTCACCTTCCAGAAGCCCTCCTGGAGTTCCGCCACGCTCATCCCCCGGGGCCGGTAGACCACGGTGGCCATGTCGTAGCGGCGCCAGTCCTCGGTGAGGATCCGGCCCTCGGCCTTGAGGCGTCGGTGGATGCGGGTGCCGGGGAAGGGGGTCAGCACCGGCAGGAAGGCCCCGTCCAGGGCCGTCCGGTGGGCGAAGTCGAGGAACTGGTCGAAGACCGCCGGCGTGTCGTGGTCGTAGCCGAAGACGAAGGAGCCGTGGACGCCGATGCCGTGGTCGTGGATCCGGTGGACCGCCTCCTCGTAGAACTCCACCTTGTTGTGGCGTTTGCCCATGACCTCGATGTTCTCGGGGCGGAGGCTCTCGAAGCCGATGAAGACCCCGTGGCATCCGGCCTCGGCCATGCGGCGGAGGAGGTCGTCGTCCTTGGCCAGGGTGACCGGCGCCTGGCAGACCCAGCGGAGGCGGTGCCCGCGGAGGCCGTCCAGGAGCCGGAGGACGTGGTCGCGGCGGGCGATGAGGTTGTCGTCGCAGAAGAAGACGTAGCCCGGCGCCCGGCGGAGCGCCGCCACCTCCTCGAGGATGCGTTCCACCGGGCGGCACCGGTAGGTCCCGCCGAAGAAGGCGGTCACGGTGCAGAACTCGCAGCGGTAGGGGCAGCCGCGGGTGGTCTGGATCATGTTCTCGAAGAAGTAGCCCTTGCGGGGGTAGATGCCGCGGTCGGCGGCGGGGACCCGGTCCATGCGGGTGTAGGCGGCCTGCCGGTAGAGGGGCTTGAGCCGGCCCCGCTCGGCGTCGGCCAGGATCTCGGGCCAGATCTCGTCGGCCTCCCCCACCACCACGGCGTCGGCGTGCCGGCCGGCCTCCTCGGGGAGGTTCGAGGCGTGGATCCCCCCGATGACCACCTTGGCCCCCCGGGCGCGGAAGGCGTCGGCGATCTCGTAGCCCCGGGGGGCCAGGGGGGTCATGGCGGAGATCACCACGAGGTCGGGTCCGAGGTCGAAGTCCACGGGCGCGAGGCTCTCGTCCACGTAGGAGAGGCGGTGGCGCCGCGGCGTCAGCCCCGCCAGGGTGGCCAGGGCGAGGGGAGGAAACTTGAAGCAGAGGACGTCCCAGAAGCTGTCCCTGGGCCATCCGGGCACCACGAAGAGGATGTGCATGGTCCGGTCCCGCGGGGAAGAGAGTGGCTGATGCGCCACCCTTTATAATGCCTCCGGGGCGGCGGCGCCACCCGGGGCGGCGGGGCCGGGGCTAGGATGCGGCGGGGGCGAGATACCGGCCGCCGCCCGGCGGGCGCCCGCGGCAGGCGAGCATGAGCTGGCGGCGGATCTTCCAGAGGTCGGCCAGGTGGATGGGCACCTCGAGGCCCGCCTCGCCCTCGAAGTCCGGGATCCGGGCGGGGTCCTTGATCCGGGACAGGTTCCGGTCGATGACCAGGCGGAGCAGGGGCGGGTCCAGGATGACGGAGTCCACCAGGTAGACGCCCACGGGTTGGATGCGGCCGTCGTCGGTCTCCTCGAGGTCCACGAAGTAGGGGCCCCGGCCCTGGCTGACCAGGGCGAAGGCCAGGTCGCGGACCTTGGGCCAGTTGGTGTCGTCCGGCACCAGGGGCAGGGGGATGTACCGGGAGCGGAAGTTGAGGCCGTACCAGGCCCGGCCGGCCTCCACCACGGGCTTGAGCTCCAGGAAGGAGGCCAGGGGGGCCGCCATGCCGATCTCGTAGAGGGCCCAGCCCCGTTCCTCGAAGGAGTGGATGACGTCGATCTGGAAGGCGAGGCTCTCGGCCTCGTCGATGGCGCTCTCCAGCCGGTCCAGGGCGTATCTCGGCTCGGTGTCGGGCGTGTACATGGGGGCCTCCTTCGGGTTGCAGGGACGAGAGGCTTTCGCCCACCGTTCTTCCTTACTATGCTTATCGAATCCTTTACCGCGGATGACAAATTCCACGGCGCCGCCCGGGCGGGGACCGGGTTTCGGGGATGCACCCGGGTGGATGGAACGTGAACGGGGGCGGCATGGCTAAGGGACGGAGTATGCAGGTGATCACCATCGACGGCCCGGCCGGGGCGGGCAAGAGCACCCTCAGCCGCCGGCTGGCGGCCGAGCTCGGCTGGACCTACCTGGACACCGGGGCCATGTACCGCGCGGTGGGATGGGCCGCCCGCCGGCGGGGGGTGGACCCGGCGGACCCGGCGGCCCTGGAGGAGCTGTGCCGGGGACTCCGGCTGGAGCTGGAGGGCGGGCGGGTCCTGGCGGACGGGGTCGACGTCACCGGGGAGATCCGGACGCCGGAGGTGGACGCCCTGGCGTCCGCCGTTTCCCGGAACCCTGAGGTCCGGCGCCGCCTTTCGCGCCTCCAGCGGGAGCTCGGCGCCCGCGGCCGCGTGGTGGCCGAGGGGCGCGACATGGGCACGGTGGTCTTCCCCGACGCCGCCGTGAAGTTCTTCGTCACCGCCTCGGTGGCGGAGCGGGCGGCGCGCCGGCGGCGCCAGCTGCTCGAGAAGGGGCGGGATGTCCCGGAGGCCGAGCTCCGGCGCCAGATCCGGGATCGGGACGCGGCGGACGCCTCGCGGCGGGTTTCACCGCTCCGGCCCGCGGCCGATGCCGTGATCATCGACACCACCGGCCAGGACCTCGAGGCTTCCCTGGCCGCCCTCCTGGACGTGGTGCGGGAGCGGCTCCAGGGGAGGACGGGTCGCGGGCCCGCCGCCTCCTGATCCGGGGACGGCCCGCCTCCCCCGGGCTTGGTTTGGGTCCTCAAGGTCTCTCCCTGAAAAAGATTCACGGGGACTTGTTTTCGTTAGAAAAGTTTGCTACACAAAGGTCATGTTCAAGATCGACGATTGCCTCGGGTTCATCGCCAACAAGCTGGTCCAGGTCTTCCAGAAGGCCATCGACCGGCGGCTCGCCCCCTACGGCCTCACCTCGGCCCAGTTCTGTGTCCTCGCCAAGCTCTACGAGGAAGAGGGACTCACCCAGACGGAACTCGCCAGCCGGCTCTACATCGAAAATCCCACCCTGGTCCGCACCCTGGACCGCCTCGAGCGGGCGGGGGTCATCGAACGCCGGCGCGATCCCGACGACCGCCGCGCCTACCGGATCTACCTGCTGGAGAAGGGACGCCAGCTGAGGGATACCGTCGAGCGTATCGGGAACGAGGTCCACGAGGTGGCCACCGTGGGCATGTCCGAGAAGGACGCCGATGATCTCCGGCGCTTCCTCCGGAAGATCTGGGAGAACCTGTCCGATTGACACCCGGCTCCGGCGGGTTTATTTTTATCTCAAAAAGTTAGTTTACTAAATTTGCCCACAATAAAGGAACCGGGAGGCGGGTCTGCCCAGGAGGTTTCCAACCATGAAGAAAACACCTCGCTTCGTCCCTTCGTTCGTACTCGGCCTGGTCCTGGCCGTGGTCTTCTCCCTCTCCGGGTGCGCCCAGAAGAGCGTCATCGTCTCCAAGGGGAGCCCGGAGGAGCGGGAGGACTACCAGGGCATGACCTTTCTCGGCAGCGACCGTTCCTGCCCGGTCTACCGGGGCCTCTGCGGCGGAGACCTCCGGGAGATCCTGGCCCAGTCCGACCTTTCCCTGGAGCAGCAGGAGGAATTCTACCAGCTGGTCTGCGGTGAGAAGTGCTCGGTGAAGGGTTGCTACGAGTTCTTCAATGCCCTGCCCGACGACGCCCGGGTCTCCCTCATCCGCGCCTTCGAGTTCTACGGCTACCACGTCCACGGCTACGGCTGATAGCGGGTCCCGGAGGCGCGGTGCGCCTCCGCCTCTCCCGCGGCTTCCCTGCCACCATCCTCCCTCCTCCCTGGGCGTCCCGGCCGTGCCGGGACGCCCCTTTTCGTCCGCCGGCACCGCCGGATCCGGCGCGGCGCGGGTCCGTTGAACTTTGCCGGGGGGGCTGTTATAGTCGGTCATTTCAGTGTTCAGCGATTCTTTCGAGGGGGAAACCAGGGTAATGGAAAAAAAGTGGCAACCGAGGCAACCCAGGAACGTAACCCAGCCGCCGCCGCCGACACGGGGGAGGGGCCCAGCCGACCGACCGACGCAGCACCCGCCGACAACCACGACGCGGAAGACGTCGGGGACATGAGCCAGTTCGAGGACCTCTTCGAGCAG
Organism: Dissulfurirhabdus thermomarina; assembly: GCF_012979235.1. Taxonomy (NCBI): domain Bacteria; kingdom Pseudomonadati; phylum Thermodesulfobacteriota; class Dissulfuribacteria; order Dissulfuribacterales; family Dissulfuribacteraceae; genus Dissulfurirhabdus; species Dissulfurirhabdus thermomarina. The sequence continues at coordinate 121,736 of NZ_JAATWC010000004.1, read as the reverse complement.
AGCCTCCAGACCTTCCAGGAAGGGGAGGTGCTCGAGGGGAAGGTCGTCCGCGTTGACAAGGAATTCGTCCTGGTGGACGTGGGGTACAAGTCCGAGGGCCAGATCCCCGTCCGGGAGTTCGCCGGTCCCGACGGCACCGTGGACGTCCAGCCCGGCGACACCGTCGAGGTGCTCCTCGAGCGGTGGGACCCGGAAGAGGGTATGATCCGGCTCTCGCGTTCCAAGGCCCTGCGCCGCAAGGTCTGGAAGGAAATCGTGGCGGCCTACGAGGCCGAGGCCCCCATCAAGGGCACGGTGGTGGCCCGGATCAAGGGCGGGCTCTCCGTCCGGATCGGGGAGGGCCGCGGCGGGGTGACCGCCTTCCTCCCGTATTCGCAGATCGACATCCGGCCTGTGCGCGACCCCGAGAGCTTCATCGACCAGGAGGTCGAGTGCGCCATCCTGAAGTGCAACCAGCGCCGCGAGAACGTGGTGGTCTCCCGGCGGACGCTCCTCGAGAAGGACCGCGCCGAGAAGCGGGCCAAGACCCTGGCCGAACTCGCCGAGGGCCAGGTCCGGGAGGGCGTGGTGAAGAACATCACCGACTACGGGGCCTTCGTGGATCTCGGCGGTATCGACGGGCTCCTCCACATCACCGACATGTCGTGGGGCCGGGTGGAACATCCCTCCAAGGTCTTCAAGGTGGGTGACACCATCCAGGTCAAGGTCCTCTCCTTCGACCCCGAGACCGAGAAGGTCTCCCTGGGTACGAAGCAGCTTGCCGAGGATCCCTGGCTCCGGGTCGAGGAGAAGTACCCCGTGGGCACCACCGTCGAGGGGACGGTGGTCAGCCTCACCGACTACGGGGCTTTCGTGGAGCTCGAGGAGGGGGTCGAGGGGCTGATCCACGTCTCCGAGATGTCCTGGACCAAGCGGGTGCGGCATCCCTCCCAGGTGGTGAACGTGGGGGACCGGATCCAGGCGGCGGTGCTCAAGGTGGACCCGGAGGCCAAGCGGATCTCGCTCAGCCTCAAGCAGGTGACGGGCAACCCCTGGGAAGAGGTCCAGGAGCGCTACCCCGCGGGCACCGTGATCGAGGGGACCGTGAAGAACGTCACCGACTTCGGCGTCTTCATCGGCATCCAGGAAGGCATCGACGGCCTGGTCCACATCTCGGACCTGTCCTGGAGCAAGCGGGTCAAGCACCCCGGCGAGCTCTACAAGAAGGGTGACGCCATCCGGGCCGTGGTTTTGAACGTGGACAAGGAGCGGGAGCGGTTCTCCCTGGGGGTGAAGCAGCTCCAGCCCGACCCCTGGGAGAGCGTCCCCGAGAAGTTCCCGGCCGGGAGCGTCGTCACCGGAAAGGTCACCAACGTCACCGAGTTCGGGGTCTTCGTGGAGCTCGAGGAGGGGGTCGAGGGGCTGATCCACGTCTCCGAGCTGGGGCCCGGGAAGGTCAAGACCCCCGTGGGCATGTTCGAGGAGGGCCAGGAGGTCACCGCCAAGGTGATCCACGTGGCGCCCCTGGAACGGCGGATCGGCCTCTCCATCAAGCGGATCGACGAAGAGGCCGAACAGTCCTACTACGAGGAATATTCCGCCACCGGCGCCGGTCACGGCGGGACCACCCTGGGGAGCCTCCTCCAGGAGGAGCTGGTCCAGCAGCAGAGCCGGGCCCGGGCCTCCGAGGAGGACGAGGGCGACGAGTAGGAGACCCGGGGCCGCGCCGCCCCGGGGTGCGTCCCGGGGGCGCCTGTCCGCAGCCGGTAACCTGGGAGCACCACCGTGAACAACGACCCGAACGGAGAACTCCGGCGTTCCGCCTGGAACCCGGTGCTCGTGGTCCTGGCCACGGTGGGGGGGCTCTCCCTCCTGGCGTTGGCGGGCCTCTTCTTCCTCCTCTACTCGGTTCTCCACCAGGCCTCGGAGTCCCGCACCGTCTTGCCCGGAACCGGCGACAAGGTGGGGGTCGTCCCCGTCACCGGGGTGATCGACGATCCCGCCCCCACCCTCAAGGCCCTGCGGGAGTTCCGGCTCGACGCCTCCATCAAGGCCGTGGTGGTCCGGATCGACAGCCCCGGCGGGGCGGTGGGGGCCTCCCAGGAGATCTACGAGGAGATCCGCCGTCTCGATGCCGTCAAACCCGTGGTGGCCTCCATGGGTTCCGTGGCCGCCTCCGGGGGCTACTACGCCGCCCTCGGGGCGCGCAAGATCATCGCCAACCCCGGCACCGTGACCGGCAGCATCGGGGTCATCCTCAAGATCCCCAACCTCGGCCGGCTCCTCCAGAAACTGGGCATCAGGACCACCGTGGTGAAGAGCGGCAAGCTCAAGGACCTCGGCTCGGTGACCCGGGATCTCACCCCCGCGGAACGGCGGGTGCTCCAGGGGGTCATGTCGGACATCCACCGGCAGTTCATCGAGGCGGTGGCGAGGAGCCGGGGGCTCGAGGTGACCGCCGTGGAGCCCTTGGCCGACGGGCGGATCCTCTCCGGCCGCCAGGCCCGGGATGCCGGCCTCCTGGACGAGCTGGGCAACTTCTCCCTCGCGGTGCAGCGGGCGGCGGAACTGGCGCGCATCGAGGGGGAGCCCACCCTGGTCTATCCTCGCAAGGATCGAATGACGCTGCTCCGGGAGCTCCTCGAGGAGGAGGGGGCCGAGGGCCTCGCCCGGCTGGCCGGCCGGCTGGCCGATTCGCTCCGGCCCCGGCTGACCCTGGAACCCGCCCATTGAGCACGGTACCGGCATGCTGAAGGGTGACCTCGTGGCCGCGCTGCATGCGGCCTTCCCGGAACACCTCAAGAAGGATATCGAGGCGGTGGTGGACGTCGTCTTCGAGACCATGGCGGAGGCCCTCAAGGCGGGCCGCCGCATCGAGATCCGGGGCCTGGGCTCCTTTTGCCTCCATCCCCAGAAGGGCCGCACCTTCGTCAATCCCAAGACCGGGCGCCGCACGGAGTGCCCGCCCGGCTACCGCATCGTCTTCAAGCCCGGCAAGGAACTCCGGAACAACGGCCGGCCCGGCTGATCTCAGGCGCCGGCGGCCTCGAAGAGGGAGACGTCGCCCTTGCCGGCCCGGAGGACCTCCGGCTCGTCACCGATGAGGGAGACCACGCTGGAGGGTTCCGGCAGGATCAGCCCGCTGTCCACCACGATGTCCACGTTTTTGCCGTAGGCCTCGGCGGCCTCCCGGGGGTCTTCGAAGATGGGCGAGCCGGCCAGGGTGGCGGAGGTGCTGATCAGGGGGCGGCCGAGAGCGGCGGCGATGGCTTGGCAGATGGGGTGGTCGGGGACCCGGATCCCCACGGTGCGGCGCTTGGTGAGCATCATCTTCGGCACTTGCCGGGAGCCTTCCAGGACGAAGGTGTAGGGCCCGGGGAGCATGCGCCGCAGGATCCGGTAGGCGAGGTCGGTGACCCGGGCGTAGCGGCTGATCTCCCGGAGGTCGGCGCAGACGAAGCTGAAGGGCTCGGTCTTGGGGACCCCCTTGAGCCGGTAGATGCGCTCGATGGCCTTCTTGTTGAAGATGTCGGCCCCGAGCCCGTAGCAGGTGTCGGTGGGGTAGACGACGACGCCCCCGGCCTCGAGGGCCCGGACCACCTGTTGGACGGCCCGCGGGCGTGGGCGTTCTGGGTCGATCTCGATCCGCATGCGGTTCCCCGGCACCCGTGCGGGCACCGCCCGTTACGATAGTGCCGGCGCGGGCCCCCGTAAAGGGGGGGGCTCCGGGGCACCGCTTGCCAAAACACGCCGCAGGTGTTAAGAGAATCGGGTTTTCACCGGTGCTCCGGCACCCATCACGCACGCCCGGGCGGCCCCCGGTGGTGCCGGCCGCGATTGGCCGGCCTGGGAGCGGCTGCCACGCCCGGGCGGAGGACCAACCACACAGGAGGTATCGTTCCATGGCACTCGTCACGATGAAGCAGCTCCTCGAGGCCGGGGTCCACTTCGGTCACCAGACCCGGAGGTGGAACCCCAAGATGAAGCCCTACATCTTCGGGGCCCGAAACGGCATCTACATCATCGATCTCCAGAAGACGGTCAAGCTCTTCAAGGTCGCCTACAACTTCGTCGTCGAGACCACCGCCGCCGGCGGGCAGGTCCTCTTCGTCGGTACCAAGCGGCAGGCCCAGGACGCCATCGTGGAGGAGGCCACCCGCTGCGGCATGCCCTACGTCCAGCACCGGTGGCTGGGCGGCATGCTCACCAACTTCGCCACCATCCAGAAGGGCATCCAGCGCTTGAAGCGCATCGAGGCCATGTTCGAGGACGGCTCCATCGAGCGCTTTCCGAAGAAGGAGGTCCTCCAGCTGGACCGGCTCCGCCAGAAGCTCCACCGGAACCTCGGCGGCATCAAGGATATGCCCGGTCTGCCGGCCGCGGTCTTCGTGGTGGATTCCAAGCAGGAGGCCATCGCGGTGAGCGAGGCGAACAAGCTGGGGATCCCGGTGGTGGCCATCGCCGACACCAACTGCGACCCCGACGGGATCGATTACGTCATCCCCGGCAACGACGACGCCATCCGGGCCATCCGGCTCATCACCTCCAAGGTCGCCGACGCTTGCGTCGAGGGGCGGCAGCGGTACCTCGAGGCCCAGCAGGCCGCCGCCGACAAGGCCGAGGAAGAGGCCGCGGCCGCCGCCGAGGCCCCGGAAGCCGCCGCGGCCGTGGCGGGCGAGGTCGCCCCCGAGGCCGAGGCCGCGGACACCGCCTCCGCCTGAACCTTCCGCCGGGGGCAGGGCGGCCGCGCCGCCGCGGCGGGAAAAGGGCCCGCCCGGTGCCCCGGCGAATTCCGACATCCGACACCGGGGTGACGCCGGCCCGCTCCGGCGCCACCCGTGGACGAACGGGCGGCCGGCTCCCGGCCGCCGACCCGCGAAGGAGACGACAGACATGGCACAGATCACCGCCGCAATGGTCAAGGAACTCCGCGAGCGGACCAATGCCGGCATGATGGACTGCAAGAAGGCCCTCCAGGAGTGCGGGGGCGACATGGAGAAGGCCGTCCAGTGGCTCCGGCAGAAGGGGCTCGCCGTGGCCGCCAAACGCGCCGGGCGCTCGACCTCCGAGGGGGTCATCCAGTGCTACGTCCATGCCGGCAACAAGATGGCCGCCATGGTCGAGGTGAACTGCGAGACCGACTTCGTGGCCAAGACGGACCAGTTCGTGGAATTCGCCCGCGAGCTGGCCATGCACGTGGCCGCCACCAACCCGGTCTGCATCCGCCGCGAGGATATGCCCCCGGAGGTCCTGGAGCGGGAGCGGGAGATCTTCCGCAACCAGGCCCTGGAATCCGGAAAGCCCGAGCACATCGTGGACAAGATCGTCGAGGGCCGGGTGGAGAAGTTCTACCGAGAGGTCTGCCTCCTCGAGCAGCCCTTCGTCAAGGACCCGGACGTGACCATCCAGGACCTCCTGAACGAGCTGGTGGCCAAGATGGGCGAGAACATCTCCGTCCGCCGCTTCGTCCGGTACCAGGTGGGGGCCGAGGAGCAGTGACCGAGCCCTCCGCCGCCTACCGGCGCATCCTCCTGAAGCTGAGCGGGGAGGCGCTGCTCGGCGGGGCGTCCTACGGGATCTCCCCGGAGGTCCTCGACGTCCTGGCCGCTGAGCTCCGGGAGGCCCACGGCCTCGGGGTGGAGATGGGGCTCGTCATCGGCGGCGGCAACATCTTCCGGGGTGTCTCCGGCGCGGCCCGGGGCATGGACCGCGCCGCGGCGGACCAGATGGGCATGCTGGCCACGGTGATGAACGCCCTGGCCCTCCAGGACGCCCTGCGCCGCCACGGCGTCCCCTGCCGGGTCCTCTCCGCCGTCCAGGTGACAGGGGTCGTGGAACCCTTCGTGCGGGCCCGGGCCTTGCGTCACCTCGAGAAGGGGCGGGTGGTGCTCTTCGCCGGGGGGACGGGGAATCCCTTCTTCACCACCGACACGGCGGCGGCGCTCCGGGCCCTGGAGATCGGGGCGGACGTGCTCTTCAAGGCGACCCGGGTGGACGGGATCTACGACCGGGACCCGGAGCGGGATCCCTCGGCCCGCCGTTTCGACCGTTTGAGCTACGACGAGGTCCTGGACCGGGGGCTCCGGGTCATGGACGCGGCGGCGGTGGCCCTGGCCCGGGAGGCCGCCCTGCCCGTGGTGGTCTTCAACATGCTCCAGCCCGGCAACATCCGCCGGGCCGTGCAGGGAGAGGTGATCGGAACCCTCGTGGAAGGAGGAACCAGGTCATGAAGGACGAGGTACTCTCGGACTCCGAAAGACGCATGGAGAAGGCGACGTCCGCCTTCGAGAAGGACCTTGCCAAGGTCCGCACCGGCCGGGCCACGCCGGCCCTCCTCGAGGGCATCGCGGTGGACTACTACGGTTCGTCCATGCCCATCAACCAGGTGGCCTCGGTGTCGGTCCCCGAGAGCCGGCTCCTCGTCGTCCAGCCCTGGGACGTGAACGTCCTCGGCGAGATCGAAAAGGCCATCCTCCGCTCGGAGCTGGGGCTCACCCCCAACAACGACGGCAAGGTCATCCGGGTGAGCGTGCCGCCCCTGACCGAGGAGCGGCGCAAGGATCTCGTCAAGCTCGTCCGGAAGATGGCGGAGGAGGCCCGGGTGGCCGTCCGGAACATCCGCCGGGACGCCATCGAGCGGCTCAAGCGCCGCAAGAAGGAGAAAGAGATCTCCGAGGACGACATGTTCCGGCTCCAGGACGAGATTCAGAAGCTCACCGACGCCTTCGTGAAGCGGGTGGACGAGATCCTGGCCGCGAAGGAAAAGGAGATCCTGGAATTCTGAACCGGGCGCCAGAAAGGGACGCGGGCGGGGCGCCGCCCGCCGCCGCCTCGGCCATCCGGCACCTCGCCGTCATCATGGACGGAAACGGCCGGTGGGCCCGGCGCCGGGGGCTTCCCCGCTTCATGGGACACCGGCAGGGAGTCCAGGCGGTCCGGACCGTGGTACGTGCCTGCCGCCGCCTGGAGATCCCCGTCCTCACCCTCTATTCCTTCTCCACCGAGAACTGGCGGCGGCCCCCGGAAGAGGTCCGGGCCCTCATGGACCTCCTCCACGACTACCTCCAGCGGGAGCTGGACGAGATGCTCTCCACCGGCATCCGGCTCCGGACCATCGGGGAGATCGACCGGCTGCCGGAGCGTGTCCGCGGGGCCCTGGAGGACGCCATGGCCCGGACCCGGGACAACCACGGCCTCGTCCTCAACCTCGCCCTGAGCTACGGCGGGCGGGACGAGATCGTCCGGGCCGCCCGGCGGCTGGCCGAGGCCTGCCGGGACGGCCGGCTCGACCCGGCGGCCATCGACGAGGACCGTTTCGCCGCGGAGCTCTACACGGCGGACCTCCCCGACCCCGACCTCCTGATCCGCACCGGTGGGGAGATGCGCCTGAGCAACTTCCTCCTCTACCAGGCCGCCTACACGGAGCTCTACGTGACGCCGGTCCTGTGGCCGGACTTCGGCGAGGCGGAACTCCTCGCCGCCATCGATGACTTCGGCCGGCGCCAGCGGCGCTTCGGCCGCACCGACGAGCAGGTCCAAGACCCATGCACCGCCAGCGGCTCCTGACGGCCTTCGTGGCCTCCCCGGTCCTCTTCGCCGTGATCTGGTGGGGCGGCCCGCCGGTCTTCTGGCCGGTGGTGGTCCTCTCCACGGGGATCGCCTGCCTGGAGTTCGGGCGGCTGGCCTTCCCGGATGCCCCCGCCGCCCGGTGGGCCGGGGTCGCCGCGGGGCTGGCCCCCTTGACGGCCGCGGTGGTGCGGCCGGACCCGGCGGTGCTCGCGCCCGCCCTGGCCGCAGTCCTGGTGCTCTCGGCCCTGGGCTTCGTGGCCACCTACGCCCGCTGGCAGGGGCGCGCCTTCCATGCCTGGGCCGTCTTCACGCTCCTTGCCACCTACCTCGGCTTCTGCGCCGCCCACACCTGCTTCCTCTGGGAATTGCCCGGGGGCAAGCGGTGGATCGTGCTCCTGCTCGTGGGTGTCTTCGCCGGGGACGCCGGGGCCTACTACGTGGGCCGCTCCCTGGGCCGCCACAAGCTCGCCCCCGCGCTCAGCAAGGGGAAGACCGTGGAGGGGGCCTTCGGGGGGCTTTCGGCCAATGCGGCGGCGGCCTTCCTCCTCTGGTACCTCCTCTTCCCCGGCGAAGACCCCTGGATGATCATCCTCACCATGGTGGCGGCCGGAGCGGCCGGGCAGGTGGGCGACCTCGTGGCCTCCATGGCCAAGCGGGCGGCGGGGGCCAAGGACTCCGGGAAACTGCTTCCCGGCCACGGCGGCATGCTCGACCGGATCGACGCGGTGCTCTTCGCCCTGCCGGCCTTCTACTGGCTTTTGGCCTGGATGCAGGCCGCCGGGGCCTTCCGGTTCGCGCCCGGCTGAGGCCGGGCCGCGGGGGCGTCATGAAGCGGCTTTCCATCCTGGGATCCACCGGTTCCATCGGGCGGAGCGTCCTGGACGTGGTCCGGCGCTTCCCCGGCCGGTTCCAGGTCGCGGCCCTGGCCGCGGGGCGGAACGTGGCCCTCGCGGCGGAACAGGTCCGGGAATTCCGGCCGGGCCTGGTGGCCGTGCTGACCCGGGGGCTCGCCGACGAGCTGGCCGGGCGCCTCGGGGACGCGGCGGTGGAGATCCGCCACGGGAAAGAGGGCTACAAGGCCGTGGCGGAAGCCGACGGCGTGGACCTCGTGGTCTCGGCCATGGTGGGGGCGGCCGGGCTCGAACCCACCCTGGCCGCCCTCGAGGCCGGGCGGGACGTGGCCCTCGCCAACAAGGAGACCCTCGTCACCGCCGGGCCCCTGGTGACCCGGATCGCGGCCGAGCGGGGGCGCCGGATCCTTCCTGTGGACAGCGAGCACTCCGCCCTCTTCCAGTCCATGGAGGGCCACCGGCGGTGCGACGTCCGCCGCCTGGTGCTCACGGCCTCGGGCGGGCCCTTCCGCGGGCGGCCCCGCTCGGAGCTCGCCGGGGTCACCCCGGAGGAGGCCGTCGCCCACCCCAACTGGTCCATGGGAGCCAAGATCTCCGTGGATTCCGCCACCCTCATGAACAAGGGGCTCGAGGTGATCGAGGCCCGGTGGCTCTTCGATGTGCCGGTGGACCGCATCGACGTCCTGGTCCATCCCCAGAGCATCGTCCACTCCATGGTGGAGTACGTGGACGGGTCGGTGGTGGCCCAGATGGGGATCCCGGACATGCGGATCCCCATCGCCTACGCCCTGGCCTGGCCGGAACGGCTGCCCCTGGACCTTCCCCGGCTGGATCTCGCCCGGGCCGAGCCCCTCACCTTCGAACCGCCGGACCTCGAACGATTTCCGTGCCTCGCCCTGGCCTACGAGGCGGCCCGGGCGGGCGGCACCGCGCCCACGGCCCTGAACGCCGCCAACGAGGTGGCCGTGGAGGCCTTCCTCGGGGGACGGCTCCCCTTCCTCGCCATCCCCCGGGTGGTGAGGGCGGTCCTGGAAGACTTCCCGGCGGGCCGAATCGAGCGGCTCGAGGACGTCCTCTCCGCCGACGCCCTGGCCCGGGTCCGGGCCGAGGCGGCGGTGGAGCGGCTCGGGGCGGCCGGATGAACCCGGGCGGCCCGAGGCCCGTGTTCGGGTGCGGCGCCATCATTCCCTAGGAGTTGACGACATGACCACCTTCTGGTCCTTCCTGCTGGTCCTGAGCGGCCTCATCTTCGTCCACGAGTTCGGCCACTTCCTGGTGGCCCGGGCCTTCGGGATCCGCGTCCTCAAGTTCTCCCTCGGCTTCGGCCCCCGGCTCTGGGGCGTGGTCCGGGGCGGGACGGACTACTGCATCTCCGCCGTGCCCCTCGGCGGCTTCGTCAAGATGCTCGGCGAGGTGGCCGGGGAGCCCGTCCCGGAGGCCGACCGCCCCCGGTCCTTCTCCCACCAGCCCGTGTGGAAGCGGGCCCTGGTGGTGGCCGCCGGCCCGGTTTCCAACCTCCTCTTCGCCTGCCTTGTCTACCTCGGGGTCTTCCTCTCCGTGGGCCAGCCCCTGGTGCTCCCCCACGTGGGGGACGTCCAGAAGGATTCCCCCGCCGAGGCCGCCGGCATCCGCCCGGGGGACACCATCGTCGCCGTGGACGGGCACCCCGTGGCCACCTGGTCCGAGGTGGTGGAGCGGATCCGATCCGGCAACGGGGCGCCGGTCCGAGTCCGACTGCACCGGGAGGATGGCACGGAATTCACCGCCCGGGTCACCCCCCGGCTCCACGAGGGGCGCAACATCTTCGGCGAGCGGATCACCTACCCGGTGATCGGGGTGGTGGCCTCGGGCAAGCTCCGCATCCGGCGCCTCTCCCCCGCCCGGGCCGCGGGCGCGGCCCTCGCCAAGACCTGGGAGGGGATCGTCCTGGTGGGGAAGGGGTTCTGGAAGATCGTCCAGCGGGTGGTGCCGCTCTCGTCCCTGGGGGGGCCCATCCTGATCGCCCAGCTCTCCGGGCAGGTGGCGGAGCAAGGCCTTTTGAGCCTCCTCTACTTCATGGCCTTTCTCAGCATCAACCTCGGGCTCCTGAACCTGCTTCCCATCCCGCTCCTCGACGGCGGGCACCTCCTCTTCCACCTCGTGGAGGCGCTCCGGGGCCGGCCCCTCAGCGAGCGGCAGGTGGCGGTGGCCCAGCAGGTGGGCCTCGTCCTCCTGGGCGCCCTCGTCCTGCTCGTCACCTACAACGACATCCTCCGGCTCCTGGGCCTCTCCCCCGGCCTGCCGCGGTGAGAGAGGGCGCGATGCGCGTCCTGGCCATCGAGACCTCCGGCCGGCTGGGCGGGGCGGCGCTGCTGGAAGGGGACCGCCTCCTCGGCGAGGTGGTCATCGAACCCCGCGAGACCTTCTCCCGGGGGCTGGCGGCCCTGGTGGCATGGCTGCTCGAGCGGACGGGCACGGCGTGGGAGGCGGTGGACCTCGTGGCCGTGGGGCTCGGACCGGGGCGGTTCACCGGGCTCCGGGTGGGCGTGGCCACGGCCCAGGGCCTCGCCTTCGCCCTGGACCGGCCCATCCTCGGCGTGCCGACCTTGGACGCGCTGGCCCGGCTGGTGACCCCGGCGCCCGGTGACCTCGTCTGCCCGCTGGTGGACGCCCGGCGTCGCGAGGTCTACGCCGCGGTCTACCGGGCCGGCGGGACGGGGGAACTCGACCGGGTCGCCGGCCCCGAGGCCCTCCGCCCGGAGGACCTGGCGCGTCTTCTCCCGGCCGGGGCGGGGCGGGCCTGGCTCCTGGGCGACGGCCTGGACCTCTACCGGGACCGGCTCCTTGAGGCGGCGGGGCCGGGGGCCCGGCCGTGCCCGGGAGGGCTCTTTCATTTCCGGGCGGCGGCGGTGGGGGCCGCGGCCCTGGAACGCTGGCGCGCGACAGGGAAGGGGGACGACCCGGCGGCCCTCTCCCCCGTCTACGTCCGGCCCTCCGACGCACGGCTTCCCGGGGCGTAGGCCTCCCCCGGGGCGGCTCAGCCGGCGGGAGTCTCCTCCGCCGCCTCCCGCGGGAGGAGGTCGAGGAGCATGGCGGCGGCACGGTCCGAGGCCCCGGGGTTTCCCAGGGCGGCCCGGACTTCCTTGAGCCCCCAGGTCACCTGCCGCCGACGTTCCTCGTTCTCCAGCAAATCCAGGACCTCGGCGGTGAGACGGTCGGGGTTGACGTCCTCCTGGAAGATCTCCGGGACCACCTGGCGCTTGGCGATGAGGTTCACCAGGGAGGCGAAGGGGATCTTCACCACCCGCCGGGCCAGCCAGTAGGAGGTGGGGGCCATCCGGTACACCACCACCATGGGGACCCCGAGGATGGCGGCCTCGAGGGTCACCGTTCCCGAGGCGGCCACCAGGGCGTCGCAGGCGGCCATGGCCTCGTAGGTGCGCCGGTGGACCAGGGTGAGGGGGATCTCCCGCGCCCCCTCCCGCTGGAAGGCGGGGAGGGCGCGGATGGCCTCCGGGCGGAAGGCCGGGGCCAGCGGCAGCAGGAATCGAAGATCCGGCCGCCGCCGGTGGAGTTCCACCGCCGTGTCCACGAGGACGGGGAGGAGGCGGCGGAGCTCGCCGTAGCGGCTCCCCGGAAGCAGCCCCACCACCCGGGCCTCCGGGGGCAGGTTGAAGCGGCGGCGGAGCTCTTCCCGCGGGGCCTGGACCCGGAGGTGATCCAGGAGGGGGTGTCCCACGAAGCGCGCTTCCACCCCGTGGGCGCGGAAGAAGTCCTCCTCGAAGGGGAGGATCACCGCGGCCCGGCTGACGCGGCGGCGGATCTTGCGGACCCGGCTCCGGCGCCAGGCCCAGACCTGGGGCAGGATGTAGTAGAAGACCGGGATGCCCAGGGCCCGGGCCCGGCGGGCGAGGAGCAGGTTGAAGCCCGGGTAGTCCACCAGCACGAGGACGTCGGGCCTCCGGGTCTCGAGGTGGCGGGTCGCCGTGCGCCAGGCCCGCCAGATGGGTCCCGCGTGCGCCAGGATCTCCACGAGCCCCACCACGGCCAATTCCCCCGCGTCCACCAGGATCTCCACCCCGGCTTCCCGCATGCGCCCGCCGCCGATGCCGGTGAACCGGATGCCCGGGCGGAGCCGCCGGGCGGCCTCCACCAGGCCGGCGGCGTGGAGGTCGCCGGAGGCCTCTCCGGCCACGATCATGACGCGGGGTTCGCGCATGGGGTCTCCCGGCCCGGCGATCAGGAGGTGCCGCCCGGCATGTTCACCGGGCTTCCGAAGTCCTTGGCCTTTTTGAGACCCTCGGCGATGAGGGCGTTGATGCGGGTGGCAAGCTCCAGGGCGGCCCTCCCGTCCCGGCCCGAGACCTTCGGGGTTCCGCCGGTCCGGACCGTCTCCACGAAGTGGGCCAGCTCGTCGTAGAGGATGTCGCCGCCCTCGTGGGACGTCAGCCGGGGCTGGATGGAGGGCGTCTCTCCGCCGGTCACCTCGCGGTGCACCACGAGGCTCTTGCGTTCCATGCAGTCCGCCGAGAGGTAGGTGCCGGGTTGGAAGACCCTTATCCGGCGCATGTCCTGGAGGGAGATGCGGCTCGCCGTGAGGTTGGCGGTGCAGCCGGAGGCGAAGACCAGGCGGACGTTGGCGATGTCCACCAGGGGGGTGAGCACCGGGACCCCCACGGCGCGGATCTCCTCGAGGGGGGCCCGGACCAGGGAGAGCACGATGTCGAGGTCGTGGATCATGAGGTCGAGGACCACGTCCACGTCGGTGGAGCGCGCCTTGAACCCGCTCAGGCGGTGGGCCTCGATGAAGAGGGGGTGGGAGACCTGCTCCTCGAGGACCCGGACCGCGGGGTTGAAGCGCTCGAGGTGGCCCACCTGAAGGACCAGGCCCTTGTCGGCGGCGATGCGGATGAGGTCGTCGGCCTCCTCCACGGTGGTGGTCATGGGCTTTTCGAGCAGGCAGTGGATCCCGGCCCCGAGGACCTCGGAGGCCACCGCGTGGTGGTGCACGGTGGGGACCACCACGGAGACGGCGTCGAGCCGGCCCGGGATCTCGCGCCAGTGGGCGTAGGCCGGGCAGCCCACCTCCTCCGCCACGCGGCGGGCCCGCTCCAGGTCGGCGTCCACCACCCCGGCCAGTTCCACTCCTTCCATCCGGGCGTACTTCTGGGCGTGGAACCGCCCGAGGTAGCCCACCCCGATCACCGCGACCCGCATCACGTCCATTCGTCTCCCTTCAGCCCGACGATGACGATGCCCAGCCGGTCGGCCCGTTGCACTACGGCCCGGCGGTCGAAGAAGAGGGCCCTTCCTGCCTCGAGGGCGAGGACCGCGGCCTTGACCTCCGCCATGGTCTCCACGGTGCGAAGGCCCAGGGCCGGGAGATCGAACCGGGTATCCTGGCCGGGCTTCAAGATCTTCACCACCACGGCGCCCCCGTGGGCGAGGCGCCCCCCCCTCCGGATGGTCTCGTCCGTCCCCTCGATGGCCTCCACGGCGAGCACCGCCCGGTCTTTTACCACGAGGCACTGGCCGATGTCCAACCGGCCGATCTCCTTGGCGATGTTCCAGCCGAACCGGATGTCGTCCCACTGCTCCCGGGTGGGCCTGCGCCGGGTGAGCACCCCGGCCGGGGCCAGGAGATCTTCGAGGTAGAGAGTGGAGGGCACCACCTCGATGCCCTCGGCGGCCAGCTCGTCCGCCACGGCCCGGAGGATCCCGTCGTCCAGGCGCCGGTCGATTCGGTTCCAGAGGTTGAGGGCCCGGAGATCCGGCCGCACGTCCCGGAAGATCCGCTTCTTGGTGATGGTGCCGGCGAACTGGACCTCGCGGGCCCCGGCCTCCCTGAGAAACCGGAGGAGGCGCCCGAGCTGGCCGAGGTGCACCCACTCGATGCGGCTCACCTCGTCGGCCAGGGCCGGGTCGGTCTCGCCCCGGTGGGCCACCGCCACCACCTCGCGGCCGCGGGCCCGGGCCGCCCGGGCGCAGAGGAGCGGGAACTGTCCGCCGCCGGCCACCAGGCCCAGGGGGCCGGCCCCGGCGGCCGGCGGTGTCCCGTCGCAGGCGGCGCCGGTCTCAGAACGGTTCTTCTTCATCTCCCGTCTGGGGGATGCCGCGCTGTGACTCGGCGATGAAGTCGAGGAAGCGGCGGATCTCGGGGATCTCGCCGAAGCGGTCCAGGGCCTTCTCGAGGGCGGCGCCGACGGGCTCGCCCGCCTGGAAGAGCATCCGGTAGGCCTCGCGGAGGGAGTCGAGGACCTCCTTGCGGAAGCCGTTTCGCCGGAGCCCCACCAGGTTGAGTCCGTAGATGCGCCCCCGCTGCCCCCAGTACTTCACGTAGGGCGGCACGTCCTTGTTCACGCCCGACATCCCGCCCAGGAAGGCGTAGTCCCCGATGCGGCAGAACTGGTGGACGGCGGAGAGACCCCCGATGACCACGTGGTCGCCCACCTGGACGTGGCCGCCCAGGGTGGCGCCGTTGGCCATGACCACCTGGTCGCCCACCCGGCAATCGTGGGCCACGTGGCAGTAGGCCATGAGGAGGCACCGGTTCCCGATGCGGGTGACCCCGTCCCCGTGGGCGGTTCCGCGGTGCACGGTGACGAACTCGCGGAGGATGGTTCCCTCGCCCACCACGGTCTCGGTGGGCTCGCCCCGGTACTTGAGGTCCTGGGGGGCCGCCCCCACGGAGGCGAACTGGAAGACCTGGACGCCGGCGCCCAGGATGGTGCGGCCCTCCACCACGGCGTGGGGGCCGATGGCGGCGCCGGGGCCCACCCGGACCTCCGGGCCCACCACGGCGAAGGGGCCCACGGTGACGTCCGCCGCGAGCTCGGCCCCGGGGGCCACCACGGCGGTGGGATGGATGCGGGATGCGGCGGGCATGGACATGGGGAGGGCTTCCTCTCCTGGCGGAATGCGGCGCGGTGGCCTAGGCCTGGACGGCGGCCATGAGGACGGCCTCGGCGGCGACCTTGCCGTCCACCGAGGCCTTGGCTGCCATCTTCCAGAGGAGCTTCTTGCGCTTGAGGAGCGTCGCCTCGAGGACGAGCTGGTCGCCGGGAAAGACCGGCTTCCGGAACCGCACCTCGTCCATCCCGGCGAAGACGAAGAGCTTGTCGCGGAGCCCCTCGGGGTCGCTCTTCTTGGCGAAGATGATGCCGGCCTGGGCGAGGGCCTCCAGGATCAGGACCCCGGGCATGATGGGGTTGCCGGGGAAGTGTCCCTGGAAGAAGGGCTCGTTGGCGGTGACGTTCTTGACGGCCCGGATGGATTCCCCCGGGATGACCTCGGTCACGCGGTCGACGAGCAGGAACGGGTACCGGTGGGGCAGGATCTCGAGGACCTCGTGGGGCTCGAGGGTGATGGCCGGTTCCTCCGGGCCCTTCGTTCGTTTCCACATGGCGACCTCCGGTGCTGGATATTCCATGATCGAGTTGAGATCCCGGGCGTTTCGTGGCGCCTCGAAGGATGCCGGTCGCGGCTCGGCCCCCGGGTTCAGTCCCTTCGCTGCTCCAGGGCCTCCAGGCGGCGGGCCAGGTCCCGCACCTCCCGCGCCAGGTCGGGGAGCCGCCGCAGGGCCTGGCTGATCCGGAGCCAGAGCCGGTGGCGGACGGCCGGTGTCCCGGCCACCGTCTCTCCCGCCGGGACGGGCTGGAGGAGCCCCGACTGGGCCACCACCCGGACCCCGTCGCCCAGGGTGATGTGCCCGGAGAGCCCGGCCTGGCCTCCGAGCATCACGCCCCGGCCGAGGCGGCAGCTGCCCGAGATGCCCACCTGGGCCACGATAATGCAGTCGGGCCCGATGCGCACGTTGTGGCCGACCTGCACCAGGTTGTCGATCTTGGTGCCCCGGCCGATGACCGTTTCACCGAAGGCCGCCCGGTCGATGGTGGTGTTGGCCCCGATCTCCACGTCGTCCTCGATGACCACGATCCCCACCTGGGGGATCTTGACGTGGCGGCCCTCCTCCTGGGCGTAGCCGAAGCCGTCGGCGCCGATCACCGCCCCGGCGTGGATGCGGACCCGGGCGCCCACCCGGCAGCCGGGGTAGATCACCACGTTGGGAAAGAGCTCGGTCTCTTCGCCGATCTCGGCCCCTTCCCCCACCACCACCCCGGGGTGGAGCACGGCGCCCCGGCGGATCACCGCCCCGTCGGCCACGTGGGCTCCGGCGTGTACGGTGACGGGCTCTTCCACCCGGGCCCCTTCGGCCACGCGGGCCCCGGGGTGGACCCCGGTGTGGGCTCGGGGCGCCTCGAAGAAGGCCTGGGCGATCTTCGCGTAGGCGAGGTACGGGTCGCGCACGAAGACGGCCGGGCGGTCCGGCGGCTCGGCCCAGTCCGCCGGAAGGACCAGGGCCGCCGCCCGGCTCGCCGCCGCGGCCTCTCGGTAGCGGCCGCTCACGACGAAGCTCAGCTCGTCCGGGCCCGCCCGGTCGAGGGCCTGGAGGCCGGAGACCTCGAGCCCCTCCGGGCCGTGGAGTTCTCCGCCCACCAGGGCGGCGATGTCGCCGAGCCGCATCGTCTTCGGGGTTTCGTGCATGGCCGTCTCCGGGGGATGAACTGGCCGCGGGCGCGCCGGGGACCCTCGGGCGCCGCCGGGCGGTTCCGCGGGGGATTATCCCAGATCCGGGCCCGGCCGGCAACCGCCCGGGGCGCGTCGCCCTAGAAGGCCCCGCCCATGCGGAACTCCCAGTTGTTGGGATCGTCGCCGGGCTTCTTGTCGATGTTGAAGCCCCACTCCAGGCGGATGGGGCCCATGGGCGAGAGCCAGCGGATGCCGAAGCCGACGGATTTCCGAAGGTCGCGCAGATCGTTCTTCTCCCCGTGTTGCCAGACGGCGCCCGTGTCGAAGAAGACCACGCCGTTGAGGCCCATGTCCTTCACCAGGGGGAAGATGGCCTCCAACTGGGCGTAGAACATCCGGTTGCCGCCGATGTACTCCCCGGTGGTGGGGTCGGTGGGGCTGATTCGCCCGTACTTGTAGCCCCGGACGCTGTCGATTCCCCCCAGGAAGAAGCGCTCGTAGACGGGCAGGCGCCCGGTACGGCCGAAGGTGACGTAGCCGGCCCCGGTCTTCACGTGGCCCACGAGGTTTTTCCAGATGGGGTGGTAGAAGCCCAGAACGGCCTGGGTCTTGAAGTAGGCGGCGTCTCCCCCGAGCACGTCCCCGGCGTATTCCACCGAGACGCTGTTGGTCCAGCCCCGGGTGGGGTTGTAGTAGTCGTTTCGGGTGTCGTAGGAGAGGCCCAGGTTCACCGCCCGGGTGGTGTGGATGTCGAGGGAGTCGCGGATCACCACCGACGAGGTGTCGTAGACGTCGCTCAGGGTGGTGTTGTCGATGCGCCCGCCCCAGAAGAAGCCGAGGTTGTCGGTGAGGGGGTAACCGAACCGGAGCGCCCCGCCGGTGCTCTTCCGGGTGTAGTCGTCGTAGTCGCTCTCCCAGTTGTAGAGGTCGATGCCGGCGGAGAGCCGGGTGTCCAGGAAATAGGGCTCGGTGAAGCTCAGGGTGTAGCGGTTCGAGACCGAGCCGAGCTGCCCCTTGAACGACAGGCTCTGGCCGCGCCCGAAGAGGTTGCGCTGGGTGATGTCCGCCATGAAGACCAGCCGGTCCACCGAGCTGTAGCCCGCCCCCACGCTGAAGGTGCCGGTGAGCCGCTCCTTGACCTTCACGGCGAGGTCGAGGACGTCCTCCCGGGCACCCTGGGAGGGGGTGAGGTCCACGTCGTCGAAGTAGCCCAGGCGCCGGAGGCGATCGGTGCTCTTGCGGAGGCCGGTGGCGGTGAAGGGCTCGAGTTCCGTCACCCGCAGTTCCCGGCGGATGACCTTGTCGCGGGTCCGGGTGTTGCCCGTGATCTCGATGCGCCCGAAGTGGACCTTGGGCCCCGTCTCCACGTGGAAGGTGATGTCCACGGTGCCCTTGGCGGGGTCCTTTTGGAAGCGGGGGTCCACCTCGGCCGAGGCGAATCCCTCGTCGGCGTAGATGTCGGTGAGGGTGAGGATGTCCTTGCGGAGGACCTCCTGGCTGAAGTACTCCTGCCGTTGGGTCTCGAGCCGGTCCAGGATCTTGGAGGTGTCGTGGAAGTGGGACTCCTCGATCCGGACCTCGCCCACCCGGTAGCGCCGGCCTTCCTCCACGGGGATGGTGACGTAGAGCCACTTGCCCTCCTGGCGGACCCGGGGCTTTCCGACCCGGGCGTCGATGAAGCCGTGGTTCCGGTAGTAGGCGTTGATCCGGCCGGCGTCGCGTTCGAGGGTGTCCCAGCGCAGCACGGCCTCCTCCTCGCCGAAGAGGGCCTTGATGTTCCGCCACGTGGGCAGCCATCGAGGGCCCTTCTCCTTGGTCTCCATGAGGTCCTTCAAGGTGTCGTCCGGGAAGGCCTCGTTGCCGTCGATCTCGATCCGCTTGACCAGGATCCGCTCGCCCTCCTCGATCTCGAAGCGGACGTCCGCCGACCGGTCCGAGACCTTCACCACCACCGGCTTCACCGCGGTGCGCACGTAGCCCTTGGTGAGGTAGAGGGCCTCGATCTTGTCGGCGTTCTCCCGCAGGGCCTTCTCCTGCACCACGGTGAAGGGCTTGAGATCCAGCACGGCCTTGAGGTCCTTGTCCTTGAGGGCCTTGTTGCCGGTGAAGAGGATGCTGCGGATGGCGGGCTTCTCCTTCACCACGAAGGTGACCAGGTGGCCCTTCGGCCCCGGCTCGTCTTCCACCCGGACGTCGTCGAAGTAGCCCAGGGCGAAGACGGCCTTGAGGTCGGCGGAGAGGGCCTTGGGCGAGAAGGGGGCCCCGGGTCGGGTCTTTACGGCGCCGAGCACGACCTCGGCGTCGATGCGGCGGTTGCCGGTGACGCGGACCTTCAGGACGCGGTCCGGCGCGGCCACGGCCTCCCGGACGGCGCCGGCCAGGGCCGCGGCGAGGCGGTCCGCCGATCCGGCGCCCGCCTCGGCCTCGGCGGAGAGGGGAAAGACCGCCCCGGAGTCGAGGGCCGCAAGGTGCATCTCGGCGAAGCGCGCCGGCCCCAGGGCGTTCAGGCTGCCGGAGAGGAGGTGTGTTGCGCCGAGGCGGCGGGCGGCCGCCGGATCGGCCTCCCCGGGGAGGGATTTCACGGGGATCCCGGCCTCGGCGAGGCGGCGGGAGAGGGCGGCGGCGAGCCGAGGCGCCTCGCCGGCCTGTGCCGACGGCCCGTGCCAGTCCAAGGGGGCGAGGGCCACCACGGCCGGCGGGGCCGCCCCGGCGGCCGCCGGGGAGAGGGCGGCGGCCAGCGCCCAGAGGAGGAGGCCGAGGTGCCTGGCGACTCGGGCGGCCATGCGGCTCAGGCGCCTTCCGCCCGGCCCACGCCGAAGGCGGCGAGCTCCCCCGGCGCCAGTTCCACGGCGCGGCCTTCCGTGAGGCCGAGGCACCGGTCCATGCGCCGGGCGAAGGAGAGGTTGTGGGTCACCACCACCAGGGTGACGCCGCGGTCGCGGTTCAAGGCGAAGAGGAGGTCTTCCACCTGGCGCCCCGTGCGCTCGTCGAGGTTGCCCGTGGGCTCGTCGGCGAGCAGCAGCGGCGGCTCGAGGACCACGGCCCGGGCCAGGGCCACCCGCTGCTGCTCGCCGCCGGAGAGGCGGCCCACCCGGTGGTCCATGCGGCCGGCGAGGCCCATGGCGGCGAGGACCGCCTCGGCCCGGCGCCGGATCTCGGCGCGGGGCAGACCCGCGATGAGCCCGGGCATCATGACGTTTTCCACGGCCGTGAACTCCGGCAGCAGGTGGTGGAACTGGAAGACGAAGCCGATCCGGCGGTTGCGGAACCGGGAGAGGCGGGTGTCGTCCCAGGCGAAGACGTCCTCGCCGAAGTGCCGGACCTCGCCGGCGGTGGGTTGCTCCAGGGTGCCGAGGATGTGGAGGAGGGTGGTCTTGCCCACGCCGGAGGCGCCCACCACGCCCACGGCCTCGCCGGGATGGATCGTGAAGGAGAGGCCGCGGAGCACCTCCAGCTCGTGGCCGTCGGCCACGAAGGACTTGGCCAGGCCGCTCACCGCGAGGGCGGCCGCCGCGCCCGCGGGCCCTCCGGGGGTGGGGGAGGGGGCGGTGCTCACGCCTCGACCGGGGGGCGGGTGTGCCGCCCGGGGCGCGGCTTCCCGGCGGATGTGGGCGGGTGGGTGGTGGGAGCCATGGTCGTCGCTCGGGATCCGTTGGGGGCGCCGGGACCGGCCCCCGGGTGCCGCTCCGGAGCGCCGGCACCGGGTGCTAGAGATACCAGAAAGGGCGGGGGGGTTCAAGGGAAGAGGGGTTCCGGCCTTTGATGGTGTCGCACATGAAAGATGCGCGAGCTGCCTTGCATCTGGCCGTTTTCGGATGCCCACGGATGATGGCGTCGTAAAAAGGCCTCGGAGTGGCGGGCTCAGCAAAAATCGCCAGGTGCAAGGCGCGAGGATGCGAGAGATGAGGCGTCCTTGAGCTTCGCCGCAATGACCGAGAGCATCCGAGATCCGCGCATCTTTGCGATGCCATCCCGGATCCAGGATTCAGACATTGAGGACGCTGTCGGCCAGCTGGAGGGACGTGACGATGTCCAGCATGTTGGTCGTCTCTCCCACCTCCTTTTGGTCCAGGAGATGGAAGTGATTGAGGCAGGTACCGCAGACCAGGATACTGACGCCGGCATCGGCCAGTCGTCGGAGGGCGGTGATGGCCGCGGAGCCCCGGACGGCCAGCTTGACGCCGCCGTTGACGAGGATCAGGCGCCACAGATCGGGTCCCATCTCCGGCAGGGTCTCGAGGAAGTTGCGAAGGAGGGCTTCCCCCAACTCGTCGTCGCCGTGGCCGATGCGGTTCGTCGTCACCATGACCAGGATCTTTCGGTCACCCGAGAGGGCCTTGGGCTGCGAGGGTGGCATGAGTTCGCACTGGCCGTCCTCGCCGTAACGGCCGATCACGTGGATGGCGTCGTCCGCCTGCTCCACCGTGACCTGATAGCGGTGGTGTTCCAGGAACCGGCTCACGTTCTCCCCGGCCGCCTCGTTGTCGACGGATACGACGATGGTCGCCGGGTGCTCCTTCTCCAGGATCTCCCGGACTTGCATCACCGGCCCCGGGCAGGTCAGCCCCCGGCAGTCCAGTTCGCGTGCCATGCCGGCACCTCCTTGATCGAGGGTGTCATCCCACCAGGATCCGGTCTCGGGGTTCCGCGATGACCTCTCCCACGATGGCCGCTTCGGTGACACCGCGGGCCACGAGGGCCGCCTGCAGCGCCTCCGCTTCCGCCGCCGGCACCGCCACGAGGAGGCCGCCGGAGGTCTGGGGGTCGAAGAGGACGTCGCGTCGGTTTCTCGGGACATCCGGTGCGAAGGTGACGAAGGGCCCCCGGAATTCTCGGTTGTGATAGGTCCCGGCCGGCAGGAGGCCCATGTCGGCCCACTCCAGGGCCTCGGGGAAGACGGGAACCGCCGCCCACCGCACCTGCACGCCCGTGCCGGAGTCCACCACCATCTCGGCCAGGTGTCCCAGGAAGCCGAAGCCGGTGACATCGGTACAGGCGCTGACCGGGAAATCGCGCAGGAGGTCGGCCGCCGTCCGGTTCAGGGCGGACATGGAGGCGATGACCCGCTCCGCGGTCGCCTCATCGGCCAGGCCCGCCTTGAGGGCGGTGCAGACGATCCCCGTTCCCAGCGGTTTGGTGAGGATCAACCGGTCACCGGCCCGCAGCCGCCGCTTGGTGAGCACCCGGCCCGGATGGATGAAGCCGGTCACCGCCAGGCCGTACTTGAGCTCCGGGTCGTCCACGCTGTGTCCGCCCACCAGGACCACTCCGGCCTGGCGCAGGGTGTGGAGACCGCCCTCGATGACGCGGCGGAGGATCGAGAGGTCGAGCCTCCGGGCCGGAAAGGCCACGATGTTCATGGCCGTTCGTGGGGTGCCGCCCATGGCGTAGATGTCGGAGAGGGCGTTGGCCGCGGCGATCCGGCCGAAGGTGTACGGGTCGTCGACCATGGGCGGGAAGAAGTCCAGGGTCTGGACGAGGGCGAGGTCGTCCGAGATCCGGTACACCCCGGCGTCGTCGGCCCGTTCCAGGCCGACGATCAGGTTGTCGTCCACCGGGAGGTCGAGGCCGCACAGGGCCCGGTCCAGATCGCCTGGCGGCAGCTTGGCGGCGCATCCGGCGGCCTTGACGGTCTGGGTCAGTCGGATTGTCCCGTCATCGGTCATGGGCGTCCTCCTGGGGTCCTGCATCGGGGCGCGCCGGGGCGACTGCCACGGCGCAGACCTTGTATTCAGGTGTGTGGGAGATCTCGTCCAGTCCCGGGCTGGTGAGGGTGTTGATCTCGGGGCGGTCGAAATGAAAGCTGCAGAAGACGGTGCCGGGCCGGCTGCGATCGGTGATCGCGGCGGGCAGCCGCACGGCGCCCCGGCGGGATCGGACCTCTACTTCCATCCCGTTGGTGATCCCCAGGCGTTTGGCGTCATCGGGATGGATCTCCAGGGTCTCTTCGGGCACCAGGGCCGACAAGCCCCGGCACCGCCGGGTCATGGACCCGTTGTTGTAGTGCGCCCGGCGGCGGCCGGTGATCAAGCGGAAAGGGAACGCCTCGTCCGGTGCCTCCAGGGGCGGGACGTCGGTGAGCACCGAGAAACGGCCCCTGCCGCGGGTGAAGGTGTCGGCATGGAGGATGGGCGTGCCGGGATGCCGTGTGTTGGGACAGGGCCAGATCAGGCCGGCGCCTTCCAGCCGCCGGTAGCGGACGCCGCCCATGGAGGGGGTGATGCGGGCGATCTCTCGCCAGATCTCTTCCGGTCCCTCGTAGTGCATGGGATGGCCCATGGCCTCTGCCAGTCGGCAGGTGATCTGCCAGTCGGGGAGCGCGGCCCCCGGGGGTGCCACCGCCTTCCGGATCCGCTGGATGCGTCGCTCGGCATTGGTGAAGGTGCCGTCCTTTTCATAGAAACAGGCGGCGGGCAACACGACGTGGGCCAGCTCGGCGGTCTTCGTGAGGAAGAGGTCCTGCACCACCACCAGATCCATCCGGGCAAAGGCCTTTCGGACGGCATGGAGATCCGCCTGGGTCTGTAACGGGTCGTAGCCGATGCAATAGAGGGCCTTGAAGCGGTCGCGTCGGGCGGCCTCGTACATCTCGGGTTCGGTCATCCCGGCGGTGGCGGGCAGCTCCACCCCCCAGGCACGGCCGAGACGTCGGCGAACGGCCGGATCGGCCACGTCCTGGTAGCCGGGATAGACGTAGGGCAGGGCCCCCATGTCGCACGAGCCCTGGACGTTGTTTTGACCTCGGAGCGGGCAGATGCCGGCACCGGGCCGCCCGATGTTGCCGGTGGCCAGGGCGAGGTTGGCCAGCGCCATCACGCCCAGGGTGCCGTTTCGGTGTTCGGTCACCCCCAGGCCGTAGAGGATCATTCCCCGGCGTGTGGCGCCATAGAGACGGGCCGCCTGCCGGACCCGGGCCGGGTCCACCCCGGTGGCTGCCGCGGTGGCCTCCGGAGAGAAGGACCGGACATGGGCGCGGACCGGCTCGATGTTTTCGGTGCGTGCGGCGATGAATTCCTTGTTCTCCAGGCCCTCGTCCAGGATGACGTGGACAAGGGCATTGAGGAGGAGCACGTTGGTGCCGGGGAGGGGCGAGAGCCAGATGTCGGCCATGTCCGCCAGCTCCGTGCGGCGGGGATCGATGACGACCAGGCGGGCGCCGCGTCGGATCGCCCGCCGGATCTTCAGGCCCACCACCGGGTGGGCCTCGGTGGTGTTGGAGCCGCAGACGAGGAGGACTTCGGCCAGTTCGATGCTCTCCAGCGGATTGGTGGCGGCGCCGCTCCCCAACGCGATGCGCAGGCCGCTCACGGAGGGGGCGTGGCAGACCCGCGCACAGTTGTCGACGTTGTTGGTCCGGAGGACGACCCGAGCGAACTTCTGGGCCACGTAGGCCGCTTCGTTCTCGCATCGGGACGAGGCCAGCACCCCGACGCCCTCCGGGCCGTATTCCGCCAGGGCCTTTTTGAGACCGGCGGCGGCCATGGCCAGGGCCTCGTCCCAGGTCGCCGGGCGCCACGGCGCCTCGACGGACTCCCGCACCAGGGGCTGGATCAGCCGGTCCGGGTGGCGGTGAAAGTCGAATCCGAACCGTCCCTTGACGCAGAGATCTCCGTGGTTGGGGGGCTGGGATCGATCCGCCGTGACTTCTTGGAGGATACCGTTCTTGACGTGGAGATCGACGGCGCAGCCCGTGCCGCAGTAGGTGCAGACGCTTCGGACCGTGGCCGTCTCGCCCGGCAGGAAGGGCGCAGGCAGGTCCTTCTTGGTGAGGGCGCCGGTGGGACAGGCATCCACGCAGGCCCCGCAAGCGACGCAGGAGGGGGAAATGGAGAGGGAAGGGTTCGGCAGGCCGTCTTCAAC
Organism: Dissulfurirhabdus thermomarina; assembly: GCF_012979235.1. Lineage (NCBI taxonomy): Bacteria > Pseudomonadati > Thermodesulfobacteriota > Dissulfuribacteria > Dissulfuribacterales > Dissulfuribacteraceae > Dissulfurirhabdus > Dissulfurirhabdus thermomarina. Next base: position 96,969 of record NZ_JAATWC010000004.1, on the reverse strand, counting down.
CTCCCGGACCTTCACGGTGAGGGCCTCGAATTCGCACGACCGCTGGCAGCGCTGGCAGCCGATGCACCGGTTGGGATCGATCCGGATGAAGGGGTGACGGTCGTCGATGTCGGCCCGTGGCCTTCTCGGGGCGGCCTTCGGTTGGACGCCGTAGGTGTTGAGCAGGGGCCGCAGACCGCATTTGGCCAGACCCATACAGCCGCACTGGAGGCACCGTTTTGCCTCCCGCACGGCCATCTCCTCCGAATAGCCGAGGTCCACCGGGTCGAAATCCCCGATGCGGCGTTCCGGCGGGCGGACCGGGGGGGATTCCTGCAGGGCGATGGCCCGGCCGGCGAAGTTGACCATGGCGACCTCTTCGAATCGCCGGCCGCGGCTGAAGTTGATCCGGCCGTCCAGGGGCCTGGCCGCCGGGGTGCCGGTGAGGTCTTCGTGGATGGCCTCTGCGGCTCGCCTGCCGGCGGCCACCGCCTGGATGACGGTTCGGGGGCCGCTGGTCAGGTCGCCGCCGGCGTAGACCCGGTCGATATTGGTCCGAAGGGTGGCCGGGTGCACCTTGAGGGTCTGGCGCGGGGTGAGGGCCAGGCGGGCCTCGATCCGGCCGTAGGACGTGAAGGCGCCGTCGCTGGCCTGGCCGGGTGCTGCAAAGACCGTCTCGCCCTCCCACCACAGGGAGGACCCTTCCTGGACGACCGGCTGCCGGGTGCCCCGGCGGTCGGGAGGGCCCAGGAGGGTGCGGGCCAGTTCCACCCGGATCCGGGCCCCGTCTCGCGTGAGGCGCAACGGCTGGGCCATCAGGAAGAACTGGACCCCCTCCCGTTCCGCCTCGGCGATGTCCCGCTGCGGGGCCCCAAGCTCCACTCGGGCCCTCGGATGGACCACCGTGACCTGGGCGGCACCGGCCCGTCGGGCACAGCGGGCCGTCTCCACGGCGATGCGGCCGCCGCCCAGGACCAGGACCTTGTCGCCGATGGCGGGGGGACGACCGGCGCGCACCTCTTTCAGGAAGGCGAGGGCATCACGGGTGTGTGCTGCGCCCGGGACCTCGAGGGGCCCTTGGCCGGGGATGCCGGTGGCCAGGAAGACGGCATGGAATCCGCCGTCCAGGAGGTCGGCGAGGGAAAAATCTCGGCCCCATCGCTTGCCGAGGCGCACGTGGACCCCGAGGCCGATGACCTGCTCCACCTCGCGGGTCACCTCGGCGGCGGGGAGCTTGAAGGTGGGGATGGCCGCGGCGGGCATGCCGCCGAGCCGTGACGTTGCCTCGAAGAGGGTGACATCGTGGCCGAAACGTCGCAGGTACCAGGCGCAGGAGAGCCCTGCCGGACCGCCCCCGATCACCGCCACGCTGAAGCCGGTGGGCGGACCGGGGACGATCGGAGGCGCCGTCTCCCGGCCGTTTTCCACCGCGAAGCGCTTGAGGTGGTTGATGGCGATCGGCTCGTCGACCAGGGTCCGTCGGCACCGGCTCTCGCAGAAACGCGGGCAGACGCGGCAGACGATGCCGGGGAGGGGGTTCTTCTCCCGGATGAGGTCCAGGGCGGCGCCGTATTCTCCGCGGGCGATGTAGCGGATGTAGCCCTGGACGTTGATGCCTGCCGGGCAGGCGAGGGTGCAGGGGGGCTTGCAGTCGCCGTAGTGGAAGGAGGAGAGGAACTCGAGCCGCTGCCGTCGGTGGCACTCGACGGCCGGGCTGGCGGTCCGGATCTCCATCCCGTCGGCCACGGGGGTCTGGCAGGAACGAACCAGGCGGCCGTCCGCCTCCACCATACAGATGAGGCATGGAAAATCGGCATCCGGGCGGCCTTCCAGGTGGCAGAGGCCGGGGATCTCGATGCCGATGTCGGCGGCCGCTGCCCGGATGGTGGTGCCGGGGGCGACCCGGATCTCTCGGCCGTCGATGCGGCAGCGGTGGTGTCTCCGGCGGGCCGTCATGGAGCGGTCCCCTCCGGTTGCCAGGCCGCCAGGGCCTTGGCACATCGGGCCTGGACAAGGGCGGCGATCCCGTCCCGCGAGTACTCCCGCTGTTGGATCATCTCCCGCGCGGCGTGGACCAGGCCGATCCGGACCTGCCGACCCCGCGCCATCTCGGCGGCCTCGGCCAGCCGGTGTCGCAGCGTCTCTTCGTCGGTGCCCTCCGCCGTTCCCAGGCGGCCGAGGGATCGGACGCGTTCGGTGAATTCGGTGATGACCTGGACGAAGTGGGGGCCTTCGGCGGCCGAGGCCCAATCGATCAGGAAGCGCTCGCGGGCGACGCCGAGCCGCGCCAAGACCTCGTGGACCAGGGCGGCGGAGACCAGGGCATGGAAGTTGCCGTCCTGGTAGTGACATTCCCCCGGGTGGCACCCGCCGACGAAGACGGCGTCCGCGCCGGCGGCCAGGCCTTCCAGGGGCAGGGAGGGGTCGAGGCGGCCGGTGCACATGAGGCGGATGACCCGCAGGTTCGGCGGGTATTGATAGCGGCCCACCCCGGCGGAGTCGGCGGCGGTGTAGCAGCACCAGTTGCACAGGAAGCCCAGGATGCGGGGCTGGTGTTCGGTCTTCATCGGGCGGTTCCTCATGGACGGAGGGCGTGGATCTGGGCCATGATCCCCTCGTAGGTGAAACGGCCCATGTCGATGGCCAGGGTGGGGCAGCGGCTGGCGCAGATGCCGCATCCCTTGCAGGCGGCGGCGATGACGCGGGCCTTCCGGACCTTGTCCTCCCGGTAGAGTTCGATGGCCTTGTACGGGCAGAAAGATTCGCAGGCGCCACAGCCGATGCACCTTTCCGGATCGACGCTCGAGACGATGGGTTCCGGGGTGATGCGCCCCCCGGCCAGGGGCTGGCAGGCACGGGCCCCGGCGGCCTGGGCCTGGGCGATGGTTTCTTCCATGTTCTTGGGGCCGTGTGCCAGGCCGCAGACGAAGACGCCGTCCACCGCCAGGTCCACCGGGCGCAACTTGACATGGGCCTCCAGGAAGAATCCCTCGGCGGTGAGGGGGACCTTGAAGAGCCTGGCCAGGCCGGTCGGGTCGTCGGCCTCGATGCCGGTGGAGAGGACCAACAGGTCGGCGGTCCGCTCTACGTCCCGGCCCAGGATCGGATCGAAGTAGGTCACCGTGGGCCGTGCGAGCACCCTGACCTGCGGGGGGCGTTCCGGTTGGTAGCGGGTAAAGATCACCCCCTGTTCGCGGGCCGTTCGGTAGGCATCTTCCATGAAGCCGTAGGTGCGCATGTCGCGGTAGAGAATGGTCACCTGGATCTCCGGGGCCAACGCCTTGAGACGCAGGGCGTTCTTGACCGCCTGGCCGCAACAGACCCGGCTGCAGTAGGGGAGGTCGTCCCCCCTGGAGCCGACGCACTGGATCATCACGACCTGCCGGCACCGGGCGGGGAGGGGGCGCGAGCCGGCCAGCCGTTTTTCCAGGTCGATCTGGGTCAGGATGCGGGGCGAGGCCCCGTAGCCGAATCTCTTCGGTACATGGGGCCTGCCGCCGGTGGCCAGGACCACGACGCCGTGCTCGACGGTCTCTTGGCCCCGGCGGGTATCGACGGTGGTGGTGAAGCGTCCCACGTGACCCGAGACGGCGGAGACCTTCGCACCGGTGAGGACGGTGATCCGCGGGTGGCGCCGCACCCGGCGGGCCAGCTCTCGGATGGCCTTCCGGGGATCGGTGCCGAAGCGGTCCTGGCTCAGGAGGAGGGCCCGGCCGCCCAGGCGCTGCTCCCGTTCCACCAGGGTGCAGACGAAGCCCTGCTCGGCGATGGTCAGGGCCGCGGTCAGGCCGGCCAGCCCCCCGCCGATCACCAGGGCCCTGGGGATCACCGGCAACTCCTGCTCTCCCAGCGGGGTGAGCCGGCAGGCCTTGGCCACCGCCATCCGGACCAGGTCCTTGGCTTTTTCCGTTGCCGCCTCCCGCTCGTGCATGTGGACCCAGGAGCACTGGTCCCGGATGTTGGCCATCTCGAAGAGGGCGCGGTTGAGTCCGGCCTCTCGGAGGGTGGCCTGGAAGAGGGGCTCGTGGGTCCTGGGGGTGCAGGCCGCGACGACGACGCGGTTCAAACCGTGTCTGCGGATGACGTCGGCCATGTGGCGCTGGGTGTCCTGAGAACAGGAGTACAGGTTGTCGCTGGCATGGACCACGTTCGGGAGCGTTCGGGCGTAGTCCCGCACCGCCGGTACGTCCACCACCCCGCCGATGTTGATGCCGCAGTGGCAGACGAAGACGCCCACCCTGGGGGGCTCGCCGGCGACCTCCCGCTCCGCCGGGAATGTCGCGGTGGTGGTCAGGCGGCCCCTGGCGGGGGCCAGGCGGGCGGTTGCGATACCGGCGGCCCCGCTGGCCTGGGTGACGGAATCGGGGATGTCCTTGGGGCCCTGGAAGGCACCGGCCACGTAGACGCCGGGCCGGGTGGTGGCGAGGGGCGCATAGGGATCGGTGGCGGCGAAGTGGTACCGGTTCAGGGCGATGCCCGCAGCCTCGGCCAGTGGTTCGGCGTCGTCCGGGGCCTCGAGCCCCTGCGAGAGCACGACTATGTCGAAGTCTTCGCAGTGGGAGGCCCCGGCTTCGTCCGTCCAGGAGAGGAACAGGCGGTCGCCGGCGCCTTCGACGCGCGGCGGCCGGGCATAGACGACCCGGAAGCCGTTTTCGGCGATGGCACGTTCCCGGGCGGCATCGAATCCCTTGCCGTGGGTCCGGATATCCATGAAGAAGAGCGTGATCGCGGCTTCCGGGTCATGCTCGCGGGCCAGGGTGGCCTGTTTGATGGCGTACATGCAGCAGACGGAGGAACAATAGCCGTTGTGACATCGGCTGTCCCTGGAGCCGATACATTGCAGGAAGGCGATCTTCTTCGGGTGCCGGCCGTTGGAGATCCGGACGATCTCACCCCCGGTCGGCCCGCTGGCGCACATCAGCCTTTCGAACTCGAGGGCGGTGAGGACGTCGTCGTAACGTCCCCAGCCATAGGCGCCCAAGACCTCCGTATCGACCCGGCCGAATCCCGGCGCCAGGATCACGGCCCCCACCTCGAGATCGAGGACCTCCTCCTGCTGGTCGAAGCGGATGGCCCCGGTCCGGCAGACCACGGCGCAGAGGCCGCAGGTCTGGTGGTTGAGCCGCAGGCAGGCCTCGGGATCGATGTGGTAGCTGGTGGGCACCGCTTGCGAGAAGTCGATGCGGGCGGCGTGGGTGGTGCACAGGTTTTCGTTGTATCCGTCCCTGACGATCCGGATGCAGTACTGGGTGCATTGGCCGCAGCCGTTACAGACGGTCTCGTCGATGTAGCGCGGCCGTTTTCTGACCCTGGCCGTGAAGCGGCCCGGCTCGCCGTGGAGGGAGACCAACTCGGCCTTCGTGAGGATGTCGATGTTGGGGTCGCGCCCCGTCTCCACCAGCTTTGGGGCGAGGATGCACAGGGAACAGTCGTTGGTGGGGAAGGTCTTGTCGAGCCGGGCCATGATGCCGCCGATGGCGGTGCTCTTCTCGACGAGATAGACCTTGTAGCCGAGGGCGGAGAGGTCGAGGGCCGCCTGGACGCCGGCGACGCCGCCGCCGACGACCATCACGGCGCCAATGGGAGAGGGGGCCTGGTTCGGAGTCTGGGCGTTCATGAGGGCCTCTTCCTGCACGGGGTGGATGCCTCCTGCACGCTTGGGTTGGCGCGCTGTCCCGTCCCCGCGGCGGCGAAGCCCTCATCAGGCGTGGGCGTTAGCAGCGGAGCGGCGGTGGGGGCATTGCGCCTGTCGTCTGTGCCGCCCGGACCGGGCGGCCTCCCAGCCGCAGGGATCAGTGTGACCGATAGACGATCTTCATCTGCTTTATCTGCGCTCCTTGGGGTGTTGCGAGACAGGCCGGGGGCCTCCAGCCTGCCCGCCGGCGCGGTATCGTCTCGGGCGGCACGGCGCCGGATGCCGAGACACGGAGCCTAATAAAAGGGCGAAGGGACCTTTCAGTCAAATAGGAAATGCCAATAATAAATGGGGGTCGGATAAGCTGTTGCCATCCGGGTGGCGGTGTGGATCCGGGCCTCGAGGGGGAGGCGGCCGGCCCGGCGCGGGATCCCGATCCGTTGGGGCCCAGGGGTCGAACCGGCGTCGGCGGGGGGACCATGCCGTCTTTCCCGGGGGCTTCGATCTCCGGGGCCGGTCCATGGCGATGACTTCGACCCGGGTGCTGCTGAAGTCCGGGATCCCTTCCGGGCGGCTCCGGGAGCGCACGAGGAGCCGGTCGCCGTCAGTGAGATCGAGGGCCCTTCTCCTTGGTCTCCATGAGGTCCTTCAAGGTGTCGTCCGGGAAGGCCTCGTTGCCGTCGATCTCGATCCGCTTGACCAGGATCCGCTCGCCCTCCTCGATCTCGAAGCGGACGTCCGCCGACCGGTCCGAGACCTTCACCACCACCGGCTTCACCGTGGTGTGCACGTAGCCCTTGGTGAGGTAGAGGGCCTCGATCTTGTCGGCGTTCTCCCGCAGGGCCTTCTCCTGCACCACGGTGAAGGGCTTGAGATCCAGCACGGCCTTGAGGTCCTTGTCCTTGAGGGCCTTGTTGCCGGTGAAGAGGATGCTGCGGATGGCGGGCTTCTCCTTCACCACGAAGGTGACCAGGTGGCCCTTCGGCCCCGGCTCGCCCTCCACCCGGACGTCGTCGAAGTAGCCCAGGGCGAAGACGGCCTTGAGGTCGGCGGAGAGGGCCTTGGGCGAGAAGAAGGGCGGCCCCGCCCTTGCCGCCGCCGGGTTCGTCCGCTACCATGGACCGCAAGGCCCCGGGATTTCGGGGGAAGGGCGGCGTGGGGGCGCCGCCGGTCCCCCGGGCGGCCGGTGCCTGCACCCTGGGGAGAGGAGACGCCACGATTCGTCCCGGAAGGCCCGCCACCACTGCACCTTCTTCCCCCCGGCCCGGTTTCCCCGCCCGGCTCGCCGTGCTCGCCTGTCTCCTCGCCTGCCTCGGCGTCGCCCCGGCCCGCGCCGCGCCCTGGGCGGACCCCGGCGACCCGGTCCTCCGCCACGACGTCCAGGTGCTGGCCGACGCGGGGCTCGTGGAGGGCCCCGTCACCACCTGGCCCCTCTCCTGGGGCGAGATCTCCCGCCGCCTCGTGGACCTGGACGCCGCCCCGCCACCCGGGAGCGCGGCCGCCCTCTCGCTCCGGCGCCTCCGGGAGCGGGTGGCGGAGGAGGCTCTGGCGGGCCGGTTCCGGTCCGAGGCCGCGGCGGGGGGGCTCGCCGCCGCCCGCCACTACCTCCGCACCTTCACGGACGTCCCCCGCGAGAAGGGGGAGACCCGGGCCGGCCTCGACTGGATGGGGCGCTACGCGGCCTTCCGGCTGCGGGTCACCGGCGCGGTGGCGCCCCCGGACCACAAGCGGGTCCGCCTCGACGGCTCCTACCTCTCCGGCATCCTCGGCAACTGGGCCCTCACCGTGGGGCAGGTGGAGCGCTGGTGGGGGCCGGGCTGGGACGGAAGCCTCGTCCTCTCCACCAACGCCCGCCCGCTCCCCTCGGTGGCCCTTCGCCGGAACTACGCCGACGCCTTCGAGACGCCGTGGCTCGCCTGGATCGGTCCCTGGACCTTCGTGGCCGTCCTCGGCCGCTTCGAGGACGGCCGGGCGGTCTCCCACGCCCGGTTCCTGGGGATGCGCTTTGCCTGCCGCCCCTTCCGGAAGCTCGAGATCGGGCTCTCCCGGGCCGCCCAGTGGGGGGGGAAAGGGCGGCCCTCCGACCTCGAGACCTTCGGAAAGCTCCTCATCGGCCGCGACAACCGGGGCGACGACCACATCGACGTCGCCAACGAGCCCGGCAACCAGCTGGCCGGCTACGACCTGCGGCTGGTCTCCCCGGTCCTGGACCTTCCCTACGCCCTCTACGGGCAGTTCATCGGCGAGGACGAGGCCGGGATGCTGCCGAGCCGTTTCGTGGGGCTGGCCGGGTTGGAGGCCTGGGGCGCCCTCGAGGGCGCGGGCCTCTCCTGGCGGCTCCACGTGGAGGTCGCCGACACCACGGCGGCCTTCTACCTCTCGGAGCCCAAGTGGGACTATGCCTACAACCACGCCATCTACCGCGACGGGTACCGCTACTACGACCGGACCCTGGGCCACGCCATGGACAACGACGGGGAGATGATCGCGGCGGAGCTCCTGCTGGTGGAGCGCGGCGGGCGGAGCTGGCGGCTCCGGGCGGCCCGCGTCCGGATGAACCGAAACGGCACGGGCCTCAATCCCGCGGCGCCCCGGGAGGAGGGGCGGCGGACGGCGGAGATCGGCGGCGCCGTGCCCATCGGCCGGCACCGGTTCCTCTGGGGCGGCGGCCTCCGGGAGCGGCGCACCACGGCCTCCGGGCACACGGCCCGGGAGGGGTTCGGGTATCTGGCGTGGGAGGTGACCTTCTGACGATGGCGTCGCGAAGGAATCGCCGGCTGCGCGACGGGCCCAAAGTACGTCTCATTCCGGGACATCCCGTATCGATTCGGGTGCTTGGAGTTCAAATTCGCACGGGGCGGGGTGGGAATTCGGTGCCTCGATGGAAGCGAAACCGCTTGTCGCCTGCGGCGGGCGTTACTTTAAAAGGGCGGCCCTCTGTGGAGCCCCGTCCCCTCGGCGCCTTCGGCTCCACAGAGGGCGGGAGCCGGCAATGGGCCGAAAAGGCCTCAGGGTAGATGGCGCACCCCAGATCGCCGGGTGCAAGGCGCGAGGATGTCGAGGGATGAGGCGTATAGGGTGCGCCGCAGCAACGCCGTCATTGGTGCTTCTCGCGATGCCATCGGGAAACGAGGCGCCGCCCCCCCTTCCTTGACACCCGGGGGGACGGGCGACTATGAATTGACGAGGCCGGTGGGCGCGGCCCCGGAGCCGGGGCGGACGCCCGCCGCATGCAGGAGGCAGTCTTCCATGACCAAGTCCGACAAGGTCTTCCGCGACCCGAAGGATTTCATCGAGGACTTCGACTTCGGCACGAACGTCGCCGAGGTCTTCGACGACATGCTGGACCGCTCGGTCCCCTTCTACGCCGAGATCCAGCGCATGATCGGCGAGATGTCCGCGGATTTCGCCGTGCCCGGGACGAACCTCTACGACCTGGGCTGCTCCACCGGCAACACCTTCCTCCAGATCGACCGCGTGGTCTCCCCCGAGGTCACATTCGTGGGGGTGGACTCCTCCCAGGCCATGCTCGACCGGGCGAGGGAGAAGCTGGAACGCGCCGGGGTCACCCGCCCGTGCCGGTTGGTCCAGGGGGACCTCAACAAGGGCGTCGAGGTGGAGAACGCCTCGGTGGTCATCCTGAACCTCACGCTGCAGTTCGTCCGGCCCCTCTACCGGAACCGGCTCATGCGGTCCGTGGCCGACGGCATCCTCCCGAACGGGTGCCTGATCCTGGTGGAGAAGGTCCTGAGCCCGGACTCCACCATCAACCGGCTCTTCATCAAGTACTACCACGAGATGAAGCGGCGGAACGGGTATTCCGAGCTGGAGATCGCCCAGAAGCGGGAGGCCCTCGAGAACGTGCTCATCCCCTACCACTACGTGGAGAACCGGGAGCTGCTCCTGGAGAGCGGCTTCCGCCAGGTGGACAACTTCTTCCGCTGGTACAACTTCTGCGGCATCCTGGCCATCAAGTGATGATAATGGTGCCGCCGTCCACCGCATCGACACCGCGCCGCGCCGGGTGGTCCCCGCATGACCGCCCGCGCCCTCTGGGTTTCCACGAGGTGCCATGAACGAGACCGCCGACGCTTCCGCCTCCCGCGTCCCCCTTTCCGTCCGGCTGGGGAACTTCTTCTTCCGCTACCGCAACGGGTTGTTCCCGGTGCTGTTCGTGGTCCTGGCGGTGACGGTGCCGCCGGCGCGGCTCGGCGGCGATCCCCGCCTGGACCTGGCCGGGGTGACGGCCGGCGTCCTGCTGGCCCTGGCGGGCGAGGTGGTCCGGTGCGCCACCATCGGCCTGGTCTACATCAAGCGGGGCGGGAAGAAGCGGCGCATCTACGCCGCCGACCTGGTGACCGAGGGGATCTACGCCCACACCCGGAACCCCATGTACCTCGGAAACCTCCTCATCGCCGCGGGCGCGTGCCTGGCCTACGGCTCGCCCTGGGTGATCCTGGGGGCGTTTCCCTTCTTCCTCCTGGTCTACCTCAGCATCACCCGGGCGGAGGAGCACTACCTCCGGGGCCGGTTCGGCCCGGGCTACGAGGCCTATTGCCGGGACGTGAACCGTTTCTGGCCCCGCCTCCGGGGCCTGGGGCGGACCCTGGCGCAGCACCGGTTCGATTGGAAGCGGGTGGTGAACAAGGAGTACGGGACCCTGTTCCAGCTCTCTTCGGGGCTCTACGTCCTTCTCCTCTACAAGTACTACCGGCTCTACGCGCCGTCGCCGGTCCCGGAGCGGCCCGGGCTGCTGGCCGTCCCCTTCCTGGCCTTCCTCGCGTTCTTCGGCGTGGCGCGCTGGATGAAGAAGACCGGCCGGGTGTGACCCTCCGCCCGGCCGGGGGCGGCCGCCGGGCCGGCGTGGGGGCGCCGGGGCGGGCCGCGGAGAGGGGGTGGCGGCGGGGCGGGCCCGCCGGAGAAGGAGGAGGGATGCGACCGAGGCGGTGGCTCATGGCGGCGGTGCTGGCGGCGGCGGTGCTGGCCGCGGGCGCCTTCGTGCCGGCGGGACCGGCCCGGGCGGCCGGGGGCGCGACGCCGGGTGCCGCCGGCCTCGAACTCCTCCGGGGCCTCACCCCGGACCAGCGGGCGGCCCTCCTCGAGGAGCTCAAGCGGCGGGAGGGGGCCGGCGGTGCCGAGGCCCCGCTGGCCGAGCCGGAGCTGGTGACCCCGCGCCGGGTCCCCCCGGCCCCCGCGCCCGGCCCCGTGCTGCCCCCCTGGCTGCGCGAGGAAGGGGACAACGCCACCGGCGCCGCGAACGCCACCGCCGGGCGGGGCCCGGGGGGGCTCCGCTACTTCGGCTACGACCTCTTCGCCGGGGTCCCCAGCACCTTCGCCCCGGCCACGGACATCCCCGTGCCCGCCGACTACGTGGTGGGGCCGGGCGACACGGTCCAGGTCCAGCTCTTCGGCAAGGAGAACGCGGACTACACCCTGGTGGTGACCCGGGAGGGGCTGCTGCACCTGCCGGGCATCGGGCCGGTCCCGGTGGCGGGGCTCCGGTTCGAGGAGCTGCGCCGCCTCGTCCGGGACCGGATCGCCCGCCAGATGATCGGCGTCAAGGCGGGGGTCACCATGGGGCCGCTCCGGTCCATCCGGGTCTTCCTCCTGGGCGAGGCCTTCCGGCCGGGCTCCTACACGGTGAGCGCCCTCTCCACCATGACCAACGCCCTCTTCGTCGGTGGCGGGGTGGCGCTCACCGGCTCGCTGCGCGACATCCAGCTCAAGCGGCAGGGCAAGGTGGTGGGCCGGATCGACCTCTACGACCTGCTGCTGCGGGGCGACACCAGCTCGGATGCGCGGCTTCAGCCCGGCGACGTCATCTTCGTCCCCCCCGTGGGGGCCCGGGTGTGGGTGGCGGGGGAGGTGAAGCGGCCCGCCGTCTACGAGCTCCGGGGCGAGCGGACCGTGGGCGAGGCCGTGGCCCTGGCGGGCGGGCTCCTTCCCACGGCGGACCCGTCGGCCGTCCGGGTGGAGCGGATCAGCGATCGGCGCGAGCGGACCCTGATCGACGTGGACCTCGCCGCCGAGGCGGGGCGGGCGGTGCCGGTCCAGGACGGCGACCGGGTGCGGGTCCCGTCCGTGCTGGCGGAGATGGAGGACGTGGTGTGGCTCGCCGGCCACGTCCAGCGGCCCGGGGGGTACCAGTGGCAGGAGGGGATGCGGGTCACGGACCTCGTCCCCTCGGCTTACGCCCTGAAGCCCCGGGCGGACCTCGGCTACGTGCTCGTCCGGCGGGAGCGGCAGCCGGAGCGGTTCGTCGAGGTCTTCTCCGTGGATCTTCGCCGGGCCTTCGCCGAGAGGGGCGGCCCGGCGGACGTCCCCCTCCGGCCGCGGGACACGCTCTACGTCTTTGCCTCGGCGGGGGACCGGGCCCCGGTGGTGGACCGGCTGCTAGGAGAGCTCGCCGCCCAGGCCCGGCACGGGGCGCCGCTTCCGGAGGTGGCGGTGGGGGGCCGGGTGCGGGCGCCCGGGCGCTACCCCCTGGAGCCCGGGATGCGGGTGAGCGACCTCATCCGGGCGGGGGGCGATCTCCAGGAGGCCGCCTATGCCCTGGAGGCGGAGCTGACCCGGTACGAGGTGGTCAAGGGCGCCTACCGGCAGACGGCGCACGTCCCGGTGGATCTCGCCGCCGTGCTCCGGGGTGACCCGGCGGCGGACCTGGCGCTCCGGCCCCACGACTACCTGAACGTCAAGGAGATCCCCCGCTGGCGGAAGCAGGAGCGGGTGGAGGTGGGGGGCGAGGTGCGCTTTCCCGGCAGCTACGCCATCCGCCGGGGCGAGACCCTCTCGTCGGTGATCCGCCGGGCCGGCGGGCTCACCGACCTCGCCTACCCGCGGGGGGCGGTCTTCCTCCGGGCCTCTCTCCGGGCCAAGGAGCAGGAGCAGATGGACCGGATGGCCCGGCGGCTCCGGGCGGACCTGTCTTCCATCTCGCTTCGCCAGGTCCAGGAAGACCCCAAGAAGGCCCAGGCCCTGGATCTCGCCCGCTCCCTGGCCGAGGAGCTCGAGAGCACCAACGCCACGGGGCGCATGGTGATCGACCTGCCGGGGATCCTCGCCGGCCGGGCGGACAAGGACGTGGTCCTCGAGAACGGGGACCGGCTCCTCGTGCCGCGGCGGCCGCAGGAGGTGAGCGTCATCGGGGAGGTCTTCTACCCCACCTCGCACCTCTACGACCCGGCGCTCTCCCGGAACGACTACATCCAGAAGAGCGGCGGCTTCACCCAGAAGGCCGACCCGGGTCGGGTGTACGTGGTGCGGGCCGACGGCTCGGTCCTCGGCAGCAGCACCACGCTCTGGTTCATCCACACCTACGACCGGCGCATCGAGCCCGGCGACACCATCGTGGTGCCCCTCGACGCGGAACGGATCCGGCCGCTCGCCCTCTTCGGCGACGTGACGGAGATCATCTACCGCCTGGCGCTGGCCGCCGCCGCGGCCAACGCCGTGGGCGCCTTCTAGGGGAGGGGACGTGGAACCTCGGGAACCTCGGCGGCCCGCGCTCCAGGGTTACTTCGTCCCGGTCTCCGGGGCCCTGGAAGAGGAGGAGGTGGATCTCGCGGCCCTCTGGGGAGTGCTCTGCCGCCGCCGGCGGCTGCTGGCCGGGGTGACGCTCCTGGCCGCCGCGGCGGCCCTCCTGGCGGCCCTTCTTCTCCCGCCGGTCTACCGGGCCGAGGTGCTCCTGGCCCCGGTGACGGACCAGGACCAGGATGCGCGCCTTTCGAGCCTGGCCTCCCGGTTCGGGGGGCTGGCCGCCATGGCCGGGGTGGACATCGGGGGCACGGAGAGCAGCAAGGCGGAGGCGGTGGCCACCCTCACCTCGCGTTCCTTCACCGAGGCCTTCATCAAGGAGGAGAAGCTGCTTCCCGTCCTCTTCGCCGACGAGTGGGACACCGAAAAACGGCGCTGGAAGGCGGCGGACCCGGAGGACCGGCCCACCCTGTGGGACGCCTGGCGCCGATTCGACGAGGACGTCCGCTTCGTGGAGGAGGACCGCAAGACCGGGCTCGTCACCCTGGCCGTGGAGTGGACCGACCCGGAGCTGGCCGCCCGGTGGGCCAACGAGCTGGTCCGGCGGGTGAACGCGCGCCTCCGGGAGCGGGCGGTGGCCGAGGCGCGCCGCAGCATCGACTACCTCGAGCGGGAGCTCAGGAAGACCGACGTGGTGGAGCTCCAGCAGGCCATCTACCGGCTCATCGAGGGGCAGATCAAGACCATCATGCTGGCCAACGTCCGGGAGGAGTACGCCTTCCGGGTCATCGACCCGGCGGCCCCGCCCCGCGAGAAGGAACGCCCGCGCCGGGCCCTCATCGTGGTGGGGGGGACCCTGGGCGGGGGGCTCCTCGCCCTCTTCCTGGCCTTCTTCCTGGAGTTCCTGGACCGGCAGCGGGAGCGGGCGGATGAGAAGGACGGGGGCGCCGGGCCGTGACCTGGCGAGAGCGACGGTGTGAAACTTGAAACCATCCAGGCCTGGCGGGCCCTGGCGGTCCTCCTGGTGGTCCTCTTCCACGGGACGCTCCGGGTGGCCGGCCACTACGGGGTGGCGCCCCTCTGGGGGGCCTTCCGCGTGGGCTTCTGCGGCGTCCACCTCTTCTTCGTGATCAGCGGGTTCATCATCCTCTTCGCCCACGCCGGCGACGTGGGCCGGCCCCGGCGCCTGCCGTGGTACTGGACGCGGCGCCTGGTCCGGATCTACCCGTTCTACTGGATCATCCTGCTCGCCTCCGGGGGGTGGCGGTTCCTCGTCCACGGCCCGGACCTCCGGGAGTTCTGGCTGAACGCCCTCTTCTTCATGAAGGAGAACGTGCTGGTGATCCCGGTGAGCTGGACGCTCCGCTACGAGGTGCTCTTCTATGCCCTCTTCTCCGCCCTGGTCCTGGACCGGCGGCTCGGGGCCGCGGTGGCGGCGGCCTGGCTCGGCCTGCTCCTGGCCGGCCCCTGGCGGGGCGGCATCCTGCTCCATCCCTTCAACCTATTGTTCCTCTTCGGTCTCGCGGCCGGCGGTCTCTGGTTCGGGCTCCGGCGGCTCCGGCCGGCGGCCGGGGGGAGGGTGGGGGCGGCCTGCCTGGCGGCCGGCGGCATCCTCTTCGCGGCCACGGCGGCCGCCCTCTTTGCGAGGCCGGCGTCCGTCGCGACCTGGCCGAGGGACCTTCCCTCCATCCTGGGCCTCGGCGCCGGGAGCCTCCTCCTGGTCTTGGGCTCCGCCTCCCCGGCGGTGGAGGGCTTCTTCGCGCGGCGGCGCCTCCTCTCCCTGGTGGGGGACGCCTCCTACGCCATCTATCTGGTGCACGGCCAGGTGGAGCGGCTGGCCTTCAAGCTGGTCACGGCCCTGGACCCGCTCTGGGGCGGGGCGATCGGCTCCCAGCCCGGCGCCGCCCTGGTGCTCTTTTTCCTCGCGGCGAGCGCCGTGGGGGCCGGGCTCCTGCTGCACCGCCACGTCGAGCGGCCTCTCTTGCGGCGCCTCCGGCGGTCGGCCGACGCCCTCTTCGCCCGCGGCGCCGCCTGGGCGGCGGCGGGCCGGCCGTTTTTCCGGGCGGGGTGGCCGGAATGGCAGGTGGAACAGCGTGCGTTTCGGCACGGGGAAAGGGGGAGCGGTGATGGCGGGGGCGCCGGGCCGTGATCCGGCGGTTGAGCCGCCTGCGGGAGCGGGTCGCCGGCGACCGGGACCTGGCCGAGCTGGTCCGGGGGAGCGGGGTGTTTCTCGTCCTCCGCGTCCTGGGCATGGCCGCCGCCTACGGGTTCACCCTGCTGGTGACCCGCCGGCTGGGGGCCGAGGCGTGGGGCCTCTTCGCCCTGGCCTTCACCGTGCTCCAGGTGGCGGGGATGGCCGGGCGTCTGGGGCTGGATCTCGCGCTCCTTCGCTTCGTGGCGGCCGGGGCCTCGGCCGGGCGGCCGGGGCGGGTGAAGGACGTCTTCCTGAAGGCCTTGGGGCTGGGGCTCCCCGCCGCCGCGGGGCTCGCCTTGGTGATCCACGCCGCCGCCGGGTGGCTTGCGGACGCCGTCTTCCGGAAGCCCGGCCTCGCTCCGCTTCTCGAGCTGGCCGCCTGGGCCCTTCCGCCCTACGTGGCGCTCTACCTCGTCACCGAGTCGCTCCGGGGCCTCAAGCGGACCGCGGAATACGGGTTCTACCAGCTGGCGCTTCCCTTCCTGTGGGCGGCGGCGGCCTTCTACCTCGCCGCCGGGGCCGGCCTCTCCCCGCGCTACGCCCTCTGGGTCTACGTCCAGGGGATGCTCGCGGCCCTGGCCGCGGCGTTGGTCTCCTGGACGGCCCGCTCCGGCCTCCTCCGGGTGCGGCGCGAGCCCTTCCTCCCGATCCGGGAGCTCGTGGGGGTCTCCTTCCCCATGATGGTCACCACCTCGCTGGGCATGGTGATGAACTGGACCGACATCCTGATGCTGGGCGTCTTCCGGGCGGAGGCCGAGGTGGGGATCTACAACGTGGCGGTCCGGCTCGCCACGGTGACGAGCCTCGCCCTGGTGGCGGTGAACAGCATCGCCGCGCCGAAGTTCTCGGAGTTCTGGGGCCGGGGCGACGTGGCGGGCCTGGGCCGGGTGGCCCGGCAGTCCACCCGGATGATCTTCTGGTGGTCGGCCCCGGTGCTCGCGGTCTTCCTGGCGGCGCCCGGGCCCCTGCTCGGCCTCTTCGGAGCGGGGTTCGAGGCCGGGGCCGCGGCCCTGGTGATCCTCACCCTCGCCCAGTTCGTGAACGCCTCCTGCGGTTCGGTGGGCTACATCCTCCAGATGACGGGGCACCACGTGGCGGCGCGGAACATCGTGGCAGCAGCCACGGTGATGAACGTGGGGCTCAACGCGGTGCTCATCCCCTTCTTCGGGATGAACGGCGCCGCCGCGGCCAGCGCGGCGTGCATGGTCTTCTGGAACGCCGCCATGGTAGTCTATATCCGGCGGAACCTGGGGGTGTGGACGGTGTTTTGGAAGGGAGGGGGGAGGTGAGGCGGACCACAAGGTGGCATGGGCATGAGCGCCGTTGTTCTATCTCGGGAGTAGAGGAGGGAGACGTGTCGGTGAAGAGGCAAGCCAACATCTTATTTATTGCTCGGCCGGTGTCGCCTGGATGATGGTGGACGGTCCAGGCTTGATGGCGTCACAAAAAAATAGCCGATCGCCGCAGTGCTTCGGATACTCTTGTCGTGCGGCGTATCCTCTGAAGTTTGAGGACAGGCTCTTAAGCACGCAAGTCAGAAGAACTAGTTGGATTGCGTGGAGGATACTTAAGTGCTACACATTCTGAAAAAAATCATTCCAGAGCCATTAAAAAGAAAACTTAAGAGCCATCAGCATTCAGCTTACCTTAGAGAATCAACAAAATATGCTTATATTGGAGAGGCAGGGCCATTAATTAGGTGCGTATTCGATAAAATAAAAGACATTCCTGGTTGGTTTAACATTGACGACTGCGCTCACTTTTTTCTAATATTATCGTATCAGTCAGCAATAGGGCTAAAAGGAGATTTGCTAGAGATAGGCAGCTATCATGGACGGTCCACAGCATTAATGGCAAAATGTCTTCAGCCAGATGAGAAGATTGTTATATGTGACGCCTTTGAGATCGATACGGATGACAAGTATTCGGATAAGCCTTCTCCTGAAAGGCTAGTTTCTAATATTAAACGATTGAACCCTAATGTCGAGAATGAGCGTATCATTATTCATAAGTGTTTAAGTAATAAATTGAAACTTGGCAGAGAAATATTTCGCTTTGCCCATATAGATGGCGGTCATTCTATGGATCAGGTGTATTTTGATCTTAATCTTTGCAGCAAACATATTATCGAGAATGGTATTATTGCCGTGGATGATTACTATAATAGTCAATGGCCAGGTGTTACCAAGGGTACTAATCACTTTTTAAGTGAGAATAGAGAGTTTTCAGTTTTGGCAGACTTAAATCGTCATGGCGCTCTTGGAAGAAAGCTTTATCTTATAAAACAAGGTTAATCTATAAATATGCTCCATTAAATGGACTGTTGCGCGGAATGGCCCTGTTTAGATGGGTCGATATTAGTGCAAAAATTATGGACAATCTTTGAGCCTATTGTTCGGCACAAAACAAGTGTAGTCCAGATTACAAGAGCAAGTGGGTGTCAGTGCAAGGCGGGCACGTTCAAAGGTCTTGAAGCCAAGACTATGGGCGACTAATATTACTTTGGAGTCCGATTTTGGAATGTTTCTGCGTTCGATTCCTAAGGAGAGAATAGATGCCTCTTCGACTTCTTGTAAATGGTTTCTTTAGGAGTGGCACAACAATTGTATGGAGAATATTAAAAGAAAGCAACCCTTATTATAGAGTATACTATGAGCCATGTCACGAGCGCTTATTTTTGTTGGTACGTGATTATTGGCTCAATAGGGAAGCTGATCCTCTCCATGAAACGGTATTGTTTGATGAATATTTATTAGATATGGACTTTCTTGACGCTCTTCGCTGGCATCACCCGAACGTTGGAATTGTTTTCCCTACTTCCTGTGATGAATTACTTTCATATGTCAAATTGTTTCACGATTCAGACACGCCAATTATTCTGCAAAGCAATAGATGGCATTTTTTTCTTGACAAAATAGCAGCATCCTATGGTTGCGGGGTCGTCCATATAGTTCGAAATCCTTTTGATGTATATAGATCTATTATAAGAAGTAGTTTTAGGTTTGGCTCGTTTCTGAAGAAAATACTGCGCATTGGACTTGGGCCTTTCATTAGGGGGCGTTTTTTTTACATTGATGAAATGTATAAATATATAGAAATGAGGTATGGCTGTTCGCCTTATGATTTGGGGATCTTAGATAGAATTTTGTGGCGATTTAAGGCAATGAATCGATTTTTTGGAGTCTGGATCGTTTCAAATTTTGTCGCACTGAAGAAAATTCAAAAAGTGGGCGGAAATGTATTGTGCTATGAGGAGATCGTGCGTAATCCAGGGAAAAGTAAATCTGTTTTTGAAAGTTTCGGTGTACATTTTGACTATGCAGGAAAGTTGCGTCCAGCTAATAGAAATAGTTTTATGACATTTGATGAAGAGCAAAGATTTTTATCTATAGCGAAAAGTATTGGTTTATATGAAGAGTCACTACATATATTAAGCAGAGTTATATTTTAAAAAATTCTAGAATCGCCACATGGAATATTTAGATACAAGAAACTTGGGCTTAATAATGCTTAGAAATTTTCTCATAATAGTCTTATTTTTGTTGCTTGCTTTTCAAAATATTGTGTCAGTTATTTTGTCTCCATTTATTAGTATCGTTCCTATTATTTTTATAAAAGATTTTCTTATTATTTTTTTATTAATGTTGTTTGCTGTTTCGTTTTTGTTCACATTCATGTTTTCCAGGATCAATAATATCTTTGGTTATTTAGATATATGCATGATTTTATGGATTCTTGTAATATGCGTCTATATTTTTTACCCTGATGCTTCAAATTTGACTTCGAAAATTATTTCAGCAAGGCAACTTCTTATAGTTCCGTCTTTTTTCTTCGTTGGCCGACTAATGGGCAAAGTCGAATTGTGGAGTTTGAACAAGGTAGTTTTAGCCATCTCGCTTCTTGTTGTGCTATTTGGATTTTTTGAGATGATATTTTTAGGAGATACCTTTTGGCAAAAATTCGGAATAAATAGTTACATGATGCAGAAAAGAATGGGACAATGGGCATATGGGCCTGGAGGTCTTCCCGGGAATTTCTATACATATGATTTTGTGGAATGGGTTGGCAGGCCATTACGGAGAAATGTGACACTTCTTGTTGAGCCTACATTGTCGGGTCATTTTCTGTCCTATGTTGTTGTTTTATCTTTTTTGACACGCAACTGGATTATCTTTGTTCTGTGTTTTGTAGCTCTTTTGTTGACATTTAGTAAGGGGGGGTTGGTTGTTGTCTTTATTTCTCTTGGCATATTTGCCTTAAGCAACAAAAGTCTATTTTTCCGATTTATTTTTATCCTATGTTCGTTTTTTTTGTTTGTGGTAATTGTATTTTTCTTTATGGAACATAGCCAATCTGTCAGGAACCATGTGGCAGGTTTGTTATACAATTTTTTGCTGATGTTTAAGTTCCCGTTGGGTTGTGGTCTGGGACGATCTGGGAACTTTGCCAAACTATTTTCTCCAGAAACTGAAATTGGAATAGGGGAGAGTTATCTGGGAGCTTTTGTTGGGCAGATTGGAATTGTTGGATTTATAATTTATCTCTGGTTGTTATCTCATTTGTATTATCTTTCTATATCTGAGCAGCGGAAGCTCCATTCAATTGTACTAGCCGTAGCTTTTTCGACGTGTGTTGTTGCAAGTCTTAGCGAATCATCAATATCTTATATTGGAAGTGGTTATATCTTTTTCTTGCTTGGCTTAGTTTACACAAAACATATTATTTGGAGGAGATGGTATGGCCAAAAGAGTCTTGTTTTTGTGTAGAAACTTTCCTGTTCCTGCAATAAGTGGGGGGAAAAAAGTTTCTCTGTCAACATTACAGTTGTTAAGTGAGAAATATATTTGTGATGTTGTTGCTTTTAAAGATGATTTATGTGCTCAAAAAATAAGTGCTAAAGACAAGGAGATATTAGGCCTCGCTAATGTTTGCCATATTGAATTGGCGCGGATTCGGAGATTGCCATCTTTTCTCTTTCCGTTTTATAATATTTTTTGCAAATCTTATTATTTTTTTAGAGATTCATACATTGATTATATTCGGAGAATATACATGTTATCTTCAAGGTATAAATATGATATTGTATTTATAGATGAGATTTTCGGTGCTCGTGTTTTTTTGAATAAATTTTTAAAACGTATATTTGTAGAACAACAGGGTGCCAAGATATTGATTCAGTCACACAATATTGAAAGCGTTCTTGTGCGCCGTTATGCTAACAATATGCTAAAGTTAGGTAAGTTTTTCCTTATTGGAGAGCTTTTTTTGATACAATTGTGGGAGAAAAAATTTTGGGGCTTTGCTAATAAAGTAATATTTATTTCTTCTAATGATTACAATATTGCTAGAAAGCTTTGTCCAAAGAGCAGCCGATTTCAGTTTTTTTTCCCGTCACGCTTACTTCATAAAAGGCATAGAGTTTCTTTGCTGAGGCGTACTAATACTATTTTACATATTGGTACTGGCCATTGGCCTCCTAATATTGTTGGTTTAAAATACTTTCTGCGACATGTTTTGCCGCTAGTTAGGGCGAAAATAAAAAATGTTAGATTTATACATATAGGGAAGGGAACACCTCATAGCATCAAGAAATATGGAGATGGAGATTTTATTCAAGTTTTTGACTATATTGACGAAATAGATAGTTATTATGAAAATGCAGATGTTTTTGTGGCTCCGCTTTTGTCAGGAAGTGGTATAAAAATTAAAATCCTTGATGCAATGATGCGAGGGCTCCCGGTTGTGACAACTCCGGTCGGAGCTGAAGGCATACCAGATACGGCGGGAGTGAGGGTCGGAGCAACTCCTCAGGAATTTGCGCAGCATATTGTGTCGCTGATTATTAATGATGCAGAACGCATGATGTGTGGGGCTATGAATTACACATGTTTTGATAGAATTATGGATATGTATTCTACAGAAGCTTTCTATGATATTTTGGAGGATGAATATGGAGCGTAACAAACTGTTTGGATTTGATTTTGTGACTTGTGAATGTGTCGAGCACGTAGCTGAATATATCATTAATTTCGAAATATTCGATCTAGATGACAATAAGATTCCTTTTGTTATTACACCTAATGTTGATCAGATTGTCAAATTTAATCATTATTTTGAATTGAGGTCATTTTATGATAAGTCATTTTTAATATTGCCTGATGGGGCTCCTGTTATTGTCGTTAGTCGGCTGCTTGGTAAACCATTGGCGGGACGATTGACTGGAAGTGACCTTTTTGGCGTTTTATTCAAGAGAATAAAGGCTAAAAATGAGAGGTGTTTTTTTGTCGTTTCAAGAAACAAAATTGGTCTTAAGCTAATGTCTGAATATGATAATATTATTTGGGAGGCTGCTCCTTTTTTCGATGCTGATGATAGAGTGATGATTGGCAATCTTGCTAATAAATATAGTGGTGTAATAGAGCGAGAGATGCCTAAATACGTCTTTATAGGCCTTGGATTCCCAAAACAAGAAAGGTTGGGGAAATTAATTTTTTTGAAATTGATGGAAAGAAGGAAATATGTTCCCGTTTTTCTGTTGCTGGGGGCAGCATTTGAATTTTATACAGGTCTAAAAAGGCGTGCCCCTCTCTTGATGCGTCGCTTAGGTCTAGAATGGTTTTTCCGTTTAATGCTAGAGCCTCGCAGACTTAGTAAGAGATACCTTTTTGATGATTTGCAATTTGTAAAAATACTTCTACATGAACTCGCGAACTCCAAAAACGTGGATTGAACCTGTCCAGCAGACATTTTGATTTTTCGGGCCACGCGGGTGGCGCCGGAGGCCAGGATAGTATATTTTCAATAATTCCGGCCTGATGACGTTCAGGGTAGAGGGGCATGTCCTACAACTTCCTTCCGTACCACCCGAATTTTCTGCTTACGCCCTCCATTGATGACTGGCTCCCGGAGGGACACTTAGCCAGGTTCATCTCCGAGACGGTGGAGGTGATGGACCTCCGGGAGATCTACGGCTACTACCGGGCCAACGGCCAGGGACGGGCGGCCTATCATCCGGCGATGAGGGTCAAGGTCCTGCTTTATGCCTACTGCGTTGGGATCACCTCGAGCCGGAAGATCGAGGCGGCGCTGGTGAACGACGTGGCCTTCCGGTGGCTGTCCGCCGGCAACCTGCCGGACTTCCGCTGTGCCGGCGGGCGGGCCTGGCCCGGGGTGATTGTCCTGGACGAAACGAAGGTCCGGGCCAGGGCGGCACTTTGTCGGAATCGCCGGTACAAGAAGCTTCGGATGGAGGCGAAAGCGCTTCGGAAGGAGGTGACAGCGCTTTTGGCCAAGGCCGACGAGACGGACCGGGCCGAGGACCCGTGTTACGGGGGCCGCCGGGAAGACGAGTTTCCCGAGGAGCTGCCGACGGCCGAGCGGCGCCTGGAGTGGATCCGCCGGGCCAAGGCGGAGCTGGAGACGGCGGCCCGGGAGGTCGAGGAAGAAGACGCCCTGGGGGCCGCGGCCCGCGCCTACGCCGTGGACCGGCTCGACCGCGAGGCCGTGCTCGGCCGCCTCGAGGCGGAACTCCTGCGGCTTCGGCCCCGGCCGGCGGTGGACGCCGGGCGCGAACCCGGCTATCCTGGGGCGGACCGGGAGCCGGCGCGCGGGTGCCGGCCCCGATACCGGCAGGGGAGGAGGACACCGTGACCAAGAAGGCCTTGATCACCGGCATCACCGGGCAGGACGGGGCGTACCTGGCCGAGTTCCTGCTCGGGAAGGGCTACGAGGTCCACGGCATCAAGCGCCGGGCCTCCCTCTTCAACACCGACCGCATCGACCACCTCTACCAGGACCCCCACGAGCCCGACCGGCGCTTCATCCTCCACTACGGCGACCTCACCGACGCCACCAACTTGATCCGCATCATCCAGGAGGTGCAGCCCGACGAGCTCTACAACCTGGCGGCCCAGAGCCACGTCCAGGTCTCCTTCGAGACCCCGGAGTACACGGCCAACGCCGACGCCCTGGGAACGCTCCGCCTTCTGGAGGCCATCCGCATCCTCGGCCTCGAGAAGCGGACCCGGTTCTACCAGGCCTCCACCTCGGAGCTCTTCGGCAAGGTCCGGGAGACGCCGCAGACCGAGCGGACCCCCTTCTATCCCCGCTCCCCCTACGCGGTGGCCAAGCTCTACTCCTTCTGGATCTGCGTGAACTACCGGGAGGCCTACGGGATCTACGCCTGTAACGGCATCCTCTTCAACCACGAGTCCCCCGTCCGCGGCGAGACCTTCGTGACCCGCAAGATCACCCGGGCCGCCACCCGGATCGCCCTGGGCCTCCAGGACTGCCTCTACCTGGGCAACCTCGACGCCCGGCGCGACTGGGGCCACGCCCGCGACTACGTGCGCATGCAGTGGCTCATGCTCCAGCAGGACGAGCCCGAGGACTACGTCATCGCCACGGGCGAGCAGCACTCGGTGCGGGAGTTCTGCGAGCGGGCCTTCGCCGAGCTGGGCATCCGCCTCCGCTGGGAGGGCGAGGGGCTCGACGAGACGGGGGTGGTGGACGCGGTGACGGCCCCGGTGGAGGGGGCCGAGGGCCGGGGGCCCCGGGCGGGCGACGTGGTGGTGCGGGTCGATCCCCGCTACTTCCGCCCCACCGAGGTGGAGACCCTGCTCGGCGACCCCACCAAGGCCCGGGAGCGGCTGGGCTGGGTGCCGGAGGTGACCTTCGACGAGCTCGTCCGCGAGATGGTGGCCGCCGACCTCCACGACGCCCGGCGCGACGCGCTGTGCCGGCGGCGGGGCTTCCGGACCTTCGACTACAACGAGTGACGGCGCCCGGCAGGGGAAGGGAATCGAGACACCGGCCATGGAAAGGGACGCCCGCATCTACGTCGCCGGCCACCGGGGTCTCGTGGGGGCGGCCATCCGCCGCCGCCTCGAGGCCGCCGGGTTCCGGAACCTCCTGCTCCGGACCCACGCCGAGCTGGACCTCACCGACCAGGCGGCGGTGCGGGCCTTCTTCGACCGCGAGCGGCCCCGCTACGTCTTTCTCGCCGCCGCGCGGGTGGGCGGCATCCACGCCAACGACACCTATCCCGCCGACTTCATCCGCGACAACCTCCTCATCGAGGTGAACGTCATCGACGCGGCGTGGCGGGCCGGCGTGGAAAAGCTCCTCTTCCTGGGTTCCTCCTGCATCTACCCGCGCCTCGCCCCCCAACCCATGCGGGAGGACTGCCTCCTCGCCGGCCCCCTGGAGCCCACCAACCAGTGGTACGCGGTGGCCAAGATCGCGGGCATCAAGATGTGCCAGGCCTACCGGCGCCAGTACGGCTTCCGCGCCATCTCCCTCATGCCCACCAACCTCTACGGCCCGGGGGACAACTTCAGCCTGGAGGACGGCCACGTGCTGCCCGCCCTGATCCGCCGGTTCCACGAGGCCAAGGAGGCCGGCGCCCCGTCGGTCACCGTCTGGGGCTCGGGGACGCCCCGGCGCGAGTTCCTCCACGTGGACGACCTGGCCGACGCGGCCCTCTTCCTCATGGAACGCTACGACGGGGAGGAGATCGTCAACGTCGGGGTGGGGTCGGACGTCACCATCCGCGAGGCGGCCGAACTGGTGCGGAAGGTGGTGGGGTACCCGGGGCGGATCGAGTTCGACACCTCCCGCCCCGACGGGACGCCCCGCAAGCTCCTCGATGTCTCGCGGCTCGGTGCCCTGGGCTGGTCGGCGCGGATCCCCCTGGAAGAAGGGCTCCGGGACACCTACCGGTGGTTCCTGGAGCACCTGGCGGAGATCCGCCGGTGAGGGGGGGCGCGGCGTGAAGCTCGTACCGGTGATCCTCTCCGGGGGGTCCGGGACGCGGCTCTGGCCGCTCTCCCGGGCGGCGCACCCCAAGCAGTTCCTGCGGCTCGGCGCGGGGCCGAGCCTCCTCCGCGACACGGTGGAACGGATGGCGGCGCTGCCGGGGCGGGGGGCGCCGGTCCTGGTCTGCCACCACCGGCACCGCTTCCTGGCCGCCGAGGAGCTGCGCGGGGCGGGGGTCGAGGACGCCACCCTCATCCTCGAGCCCGCGGGCCGGAACACGGCCCCGGCGGCGGCCTGCGCGGCCCTGGAGGTGCTCCGGGCCGAGGGGGACGACGCCCTGCTCCTGGTGTCGCCGGCGGACCACCTGCTGGAAGACCGGGCCGCCTTCGCCGGGGCCGTGGCCGCCGGGCGCCCCGCCGCCGAGGCGGGGGCGCTGGTCACCTTCGGCGTCACTCCCGCCGGGCCCGAGACGGGCTACGGCTACATCCGCCCCGGGGGCGAGGGGCCGGGACCGGTCCCGGTGGCCGAGTTCGTGGAGAAGCCCGACCGGGAGGCCGCCGAGGCCTACGTGGCCGCCGGCTGCCTCTGGAACAGCGGGATCTTCCTCTTCCGCGCCCGGCGCTACCTCGAGGAACTCGAGCGCTTCGCCCCGGAGATCCTCGCCGCCTGCCGCGAGGCCCACGCCCGGGCCCGGGTGGACCTCGACTTCCTGCGGCTCGATCCGGAGGCCTTCGGGGCCTGCCCCTCCGATTCCATCGACTACGCCGTGATGGAGCGCACCGGCGACGCCGTGGTGGTGCCGCTGCCCGCCCGCTGGAGCGACCTCGGCTCCTGGTCGGCCCTCTGGGCGGCCGGCGGTGCCGACCGCCGGGGCAACGTCTTCGAGGGCGACGTCGTGGCCGAGGACGTCCGGGGGTGCCTCCTCAGGGCCGAGCACCGGCTGGTGGCGGCGGTGGGCCTCGAGGACCACGTGGTGGTGGAGACGGCGGACGCGGTGCTCGTGGCGCCCCGCGACCGGGTGCAGGAGGTGAAGGCCCTGGTGGCGCGGCTCCGCGCCGAGGGGCGCGGCGAGGCCGAGACCCACCGGCGGGTCTTCCGCCCCTGGGGGAGCTACGAGCAAGTGGACGCGGGCGACCGCTTCCAGGTCAAGCGCATCACCGTGAAGCCCGGGGCCCGGCTCTCCCTCCAGCGCCATCACCACCGGGCCGAGCACTGGGTGGTGGTCCGGGGCACCGCCAGGATCACCCGCGGCGACGAGGTCCTGGTCCTCACCGAGGACCAGTCCACCTACATCCCCCTGGGCACGGTCCACCGCCTGGAGAACCCCGGCAAGATCCCCCTCGAGATCATCGAGGTCCAGACCGGGAGCTACCTCGGCGAGGACGACATCGTCCGCCTCGAGGACGCCTACGGGCGGGAGGGGGAGGGCGAACCCGCCTGAGGGCCCGCCTCCCCGCCGCGCCAGGCCTCCATGCGCCCCAGGGCGAGGCCGAGCAGCTCCGCCGCCCGCTCCTCCGTGTCCGCCTCGGTGTAGCACCGGAACTCCGGGGCGTTCCCCGACGGGCGCAGGTGAACGATCTCCCCGCTGGCGAAGGTGAGGCGGACGCCGTCGGTGAGGTCCACCCGGCGGACGGGGCCGAAGAGGTCCCCGAGGGCCCGCTCGGCCGCGGCCTCGGCCGTGCCCTCCGGCGCCAGGGCCGCCAGAACGGCGCGGCTCCGCTCCGGGGGGAAGTCCCGGAGCCGGTCGCTGGCGGTGAACCGGGGCGGCAGCTCCGCCGCCAGCGCCGAGAGGGGGACCCGCCGCCGCCGCGCCTCGTGGAGGAGACAGAGGATCACCAGGAGGGCGTCGCGGGTGGGGAGGGGGGCCAGGGTCCGGCCGCCCAGGGCGATGGGCGAGGCGGTGAGGAAGCCGCCGTTGGCCTCGTAGCCCACCACGCGGCCCCGGCCCGACCGGGCGGCGGCCAGCATCCCCTCGATGACGTAGGGCGAGCCGATGCGGGTCCGGCGCACCTCCGGGAAGAGCCCCGATCGCTCCAGGGCGGTGTTGGAGCTGACGGGGGTCACCACGGTGTCGGCCTCGAGGTAGCGGGCCGCCAGGATGCCCGCCACGTCGCCCCGCAGCCAACGCCCCGCCTCGTCGGCCATCAGGGGGCGGTCCGCGTCGCCGTCCGCCGAGACCAGGGCGGCCAGCTCCTCCTCCCGGGCCCAGCGCCGCGCCAGTTCCCGGTCTTCCGGCCGGATGGCCTCGGTGTCCACCGGGACGAAGGCCGCCGTTCGGCCGAGCCGGATCACCTCGGCCCCCAGCGCGGCCAGCGCCTCGCCGATGACCTCCCGGCCCACGCAGGAGTGCTCGTAGAGGCCCACCCGGAGCCCGGCGAGGCATCCCGGCGGGAAGAAGGCGAGGTAGCGGGAGAGGTAGTCGGCGAGGGGCGAGGGGTCCGCCGGCGGGAGCGGGCCGGGGGGCGGGCGGAAGGCCCCGGCGGCGTCGAAGCGGCCGGCCGGGAGGCGGACGGACCGGCGGCGGATGGCGGCCTCGTCCGCCTTCAGGATCTCGCCGTCCGGGCGGTTGAACTTGATGCCGTTTCGGTCCTCGGGGATGTGGCTCCCCGTGACCATGACGCCGGGGATGCCCCGGCGGATGGCGGCCCAGGCGAGGGCCGGGGAGGGGACGCGGCCGGCGTGGACGATGTCGAGGCCGAGGTCCCGGGCGGCCTGGGCCGCGGCGGCCAGGATGCGCGGGGTGCTGGGACGGAGGTCCCCGGCCAGGACCACCGCGCCGCCCGCCGGGGGCAGGGCGCCGGTCTCGCGCTGGTATTCCAGGAAGGCCCGGGTGTAGGCGTAGCAGACGAGGTCGGTCATCCGGCGGACCGGGCCCCGGGCCCCGCTGGTCCCGAACCGGACCCCGCTCTGTGCCATGAGGTCCGAGATGGCGACCCGGTCCGTTTCGGGATGCAGGTCCATGGAATCCTCCAGCGCGAATGCCGCCGCCGGCGTCTCCCCGGCCGGTGGCCGGCCGGTACCGCTTCCAGGGTACCCCAACGGGGCGGGGCCGGCCACCGCGACGTGCACCGGCCTGCCCCCGGTCCGTTGCCGCCGCATGCGGGGAAAGGGGACGCCGCCGATGGAACCAGAACGAGTCTTGAAAACGCAGGAAGATTGGCCTAATCTAGTGAAAAAGGGATTTTTTGCCTGTCTTGATCGATGGTCTCATCCAAAGAGGCCTCAGGGGGTGGGTGGCGCACCCCGAATCGCAAAATGCACGGCGCGAGGCTGTCGGCGGATGAGGGGCGCACGGGGACTGCGGAGGGGCGAGGAGCTTGAAGCACCGCAGCAGCCCGCGCATTTTGACGCCATCGAGGAACGAGGCGCCGCTGGGTACGCCGCAATGACGAGGGCATCCGAAGCACCGCAGCGGTTGGCGTATTCTTGTCACGCCGTCCTGGATAGATGAAGATCCAGCACTTGTCCCATCGGGACGCCGTTCTCCTCCTGGAGATGATCGACGAAAGCCTCTCCTGCACGACGGAGGAGGATCTCCGGCGGCTCGTCGGCCGTCTCTCGGACCTGCTGCCCTACCAGGCGGCCCTGTCCTGCGCGGCGGTCCTGCCGCCCGGGAAGACCGCCAAGGCCCTGCATCCCGTCAACGTGGATTACCCGGAGCCCTACCTGGAAGTGCTGCAGGAGCGCGGGCTCGTGTTCCACGACCCGGTGTTGGTCGAGAACTTCCGGAGCTTCCGCCTCCAGTACTGGGCGGATACCATCCAGCGGCGCCCCTCCCCGCGGATGCTCGAGATCGCCTCCCTTGCCGAGGATTTCGGGTTCCACCGGACCCGGGAGGGGGTCGGCTACGCCCACGGCGCCCGGGACCGCGGGGGCAGGGTCGGCAGTTTCTTCTGCTTCCACGGCCTCCCCCGGTGCCCCCGGACCGAGGAGATCCTCTCCCTGGTCGTCCCCCACCTCCATGAGGCCCTGCGCCGGGCGGTGGGCGTCCCGATGCGGGCCTCCCCCCTGACCCGCAGGGAGACGGAAGTCCTCCGATGGATCAAGGAGGGAAAGGGGACGTGGGAAATTTCCGTGATCCTGGGGATCAGCGAGCGAACCGTAAAGTTCCACGTGGGGAACATCCTCCGGAAGCTCGACGTGGAGACCCGGGCCCACGCCGTGGCCCGGGCCCTGGAGGAAGGCTTCCTGGACCTCGGCTGATCCCGGCACGGAGGCCTCGCCGGGACGGATCGTGAAGGAGAGGCCGCGGAGCACCTCCAGCTCGTGGCCGTCGGCCACGAAGGACTTGGCCAGGCCGCTCACCGCGAGGGCTGCCGCCGCGCCCGCGGCCCCTCCCTCGCCGTGGATGCGGGCCGTGCATGCCCGAATTCCCGTCCAGCCCCGGGATCCGCCCGACCTGTACCTTTGGACAGGTGGCAAGGCCGGATCTTTCTTGGAAAATAGACGCGTGAATGGGACGGGATCCGCGGGTGTCCCCCGCAGGGGAGGGGCGCCGGCGGGGCCGATCCCGAAACGTCTCCCGGTTTCGGGGGAGGAAAGGAGGCCGTGATGCGGCGCCTGGTGCCTTTTTCCGTAGTGCTGGCGGGTCTCGTGGCGTTGTCGGGATGCGCGGTGAGACAGGCGGACCTCACCGCCATCTCCACCCGGAATGTGAAGCTCGACGGCATCGACCTGGATCGTGCGCCCGGAAAGCGGGTTTGGGGGGTGAGCAAGAAGTTCGTCGTCCTGTTCATCCCGCTCGGCATGCCCACGATCGAGGAGGCGGTGGACGACGCCCTGGACAGGGCCGGCGGAGATTTCATGACCGATGCGGTTGTCTATACGGACGAATGGTCCGCCGTCGTGATCGGTCAGCAGGTGGTCAAGGTCAAGGGAACGGTGGTGGATACCCGGCACCTGGGCACCGGGGCGTCCCGCTAGGCTCGGCGGAGGTCGGCATGAAATTCACGTGGATCGGGATCCTGTCGGCGGCGGTTCTTCTCTGTGCCTGCTCGGTACGGCAGGGGGACTTCACCGTGCTTTCGAACCGGTTGGTGAACACGAAGGATTTCGCATTGAACGACGGCCGGCGGCAGAAGACGGTGGGACGGGACGTGCAACGGACCATCCTGTTCATTCCCATCGGCGGCCCGCCGACCTTGGAGGAGGCCATCGACGACGCCCTGGATCGATCCGGCGGTGATGTCTTGACCGATGCGGTGGTCCACAGGAACTGGTTCTGCATTCCTTTTCTCTATGCGCAGTCCGAGTGGCGGGTCGAGGGAACCGCCGTGCGGACCCGGAGGCGCTGACCGGCCCGAGGCGTATCTCCGCCGCCGGCCCGGTCCCATCGTCGCGGCGCCGGCAGGAAAAAAGTGCACCCCCCGGCGCCCGCTCACCCCATGAGCGGGCGCCTTTGATATAGAATCATACAGAAGGGTGGATTGGATCCGCCGGCCGCGCCGGGGGCGGCGCCGCCGGGCGGGTGGAAGCCTCGAGGGGAGGAAGGGCCGTGCTCCGGGAATATTCCCGCATCCTGGTGTTCCTGGCGGCTGCCCTGGACGGGCTCGTCATCGCCGCGGCCTTCGCCGCGGCCTGCCTCCTCCAGGGGCGGCTCCTCGGCCGCACCCTCGACCCGCGCTACTTCTGGTACGTGGTCCCCTTCTCGGCGCTCTTCCTGTTCCTCTTGCACCGGTACGGGCTCTACGGCTCCCAGCGCTACGATCCCGCCTGGACCACGGTGCGGCGCGTGCTCTCCGCCGCCGCCTGGGCGGCGGTGCTCTCGGGCGCCGCCCTCTACCTCGCCCACGCCGGGGGGTTCAGCCGGAGCTTCTTCGGCCTCTTCCTGCTCCTCGCCGCCGGGGCCCTCGTTGCGGAGAAGATCCTGATCCGGTGGATCCAGGGGGCGTTCCGGCGCCGGGGACGGAACCTCCGCCACGTCTTGGTGGCGGGGCGGGGGGAGCGTTTCCGGCGGCTCCTCGACTGGATCGCGGCCCGGCCCCAGCTCGGGATCCGGGTGGTGGAGGCGGTGGACTGGGCGGAGGGCGACGTCCTGGAGCGGGTGCGCCGCCTCTTCAGGCGGCGGGTGGTGGACGAGGTCTTCGTGGCCCTGGACCGGGGCACCCCCCCGGGTCCCCGGGAGGTTCGGGCCTTCTTACGGCTGTGCGAAGAGTTCGGAAAGGTGACCCGGGTGCTCACCGCCGTGCACGAGGAGACCGGGTACGCCCGGATGGCGCCCTGTCGGCTGGGGGAGTGGCCGGCGCTCTGCCTCTATTCCCTGCCCCTCGACCCGGACCTCCTGCTCCTCAAGCGGTGGCTCGACGTGACCGGCGCCCTGGTAGGCCTCGCCGCCACGGCGGTCCTCTTCCCCGCCATCGCCCTCGCCATCAAGCTCGATTCCCCCGGCCCGGTTCTCTTCCGCCAGGTCCGGGTGGGGCGAAACGGCCGGCGGTTCCGCATCCTCAAGTTCCGGACCATGATCGCCGACGCCGAACGCCGCAAGGCGGAGCTCCTCGACCGCAACCACCACGACGGCCCCATCTTCAAGGTGCCCGACGACCCCCGGGTGACCCGGGTGGGGCGCTTCCTCCGGCGGACGAGCCTCGACGAGCTGCCCCAGTTCTGGAACGTCCTCAAGGGGGAGATGTCGCTGGTGGGGACGCGGCCGCCCACGCCCGAGGAGGTCGTCCAGTATGCGGCCTGGCACTACCGGCGGATCAGCATACGGCCCGGGATCACCGGGCTCTGGCAGGTCTGCGGGCGGAACCGCATCCGCGACTTCGACCGGATCGTCCGGCTGGACCTTTACTACATCTCCAACTGGAGCTTCTGGCTCGACGTCCGGCTGATCCTCCGGACCCTCCGGGTGCTCTTCGTCCCGGGGCGCAACGGGGGGTGCTGAAGGGCGGGCCGGGGGCCGGGGAGCGGGCCCGGAACGTGCCGGAGCGGCCGGCTCGGCGAATCGTCGGACTCCTTGCTTCCTAGCCGGTCAGCACCTCGGCCAGGGCCGCCAGGCACCGCTCGTTCTCCTCCGGGCGGCCCACGGTGATCCGGATCCACGTCGGGTAGCCGTAGGCCGCCATGGAACGGAGGATGACCCCGCGCCGGAGCACGGCCTCGTAGACCTCGCCGGCGTCCCGGCCCATGTCGGCCATGAGGAAGTTGGTGTGGCTCTCGAGCACCCGGCAGCCGAGGGCGGAAAGCCCCTCCCGCAGCCGGTCCATGCCCGACCAGGTGACCTCGAGGGTGCGGCGCAGGTGGGCCTCGTCGTCGAGGGCGGCCAGGGCGCCGGCCTGGGCCGCGGCGTTCACGTTGAAGGGCTGGCGGACCCGCTCGAGGTAGCCGGCCACCTCCGGGTCCATGACCCCGTAGCCCACCCGGAGCCCGGCCAGGCCGTGGGCCTTGGAAAAGGTCCTCAGGCCCACCACCCGCCGGTCGCGGCCCAGGTAGTCGAGGGCGCGGGGCGTCTCCCCCCGGACGAACTCCGCGTAGGCCTCGTCCAGGACCACGAGGACCGTCTCCGGGAGGTCGGCCAGGAAGGCCTCGAAGTCGGGCCGGGCCAGGATGGAGCCCGTGGGGTTGTGGGGGTTGTCGAGGAAGACGAGCCGGGTCCGGTCCGTCACCCGGCGCGCCATGGCCGGGAGGTCGTGCCGGTGGCCGCGCAGGGGGACCAGGACGTTCCGGCCCGCGGCGGCCTGGACCATCTTCCGGTACACGAGGAAGGCCGGGTCGCTGCTCGCGACCTCGTCCCCCGGGGCCACGAAGACCCGCACCAGGAGGTCGATGAGCTCGTTGGAGCCGTTGCCGAGGACGATCCCGGCGAGGTCCACGCCGAGGCGTTCGGCCAGCCGGTGCTTGAGGTAGTAGCCGCTTCCGTCGGGGTAGCGGTGGAGGTTCGCCGCCGCCTCGCGGACGGCGGCCACGGCCTTGGGCGAGGGCCCGAGGGGGTTCTCGTTGGAGGCGAGCTTGACGGCGCCCGTGATGCCGTATTCCCGTTCCAGCTCCTCCAGGGGTTTCCCGGGCGGGTAGGGGACGAGGTCGGCGATGTGGGCCGGGACGTGGAGGCGGAGTTCCTTCATGACGGGGGTCCTTTCCGTTTCGGCCGGGTCAGCGCAGCTCCAGCCGGTGTTCCTCGGGTCCGAGGGCGGCGCTTCCGGTCACCTCGACCTGGACGCCGAAGGCCTCCTCGAGGCGGAGGAGTTCCGCCCGTTTCCGGTTGAGGAGGTAGCCCGCCACCGCGCCCGGCACCTCGAGGGCCACCCGGGTGACCTCCCCGGGCTTCATGCCCGCCAGGCGGGAGCGGATCCGGCGAAGATACACCAGGGCCAGGGTCTCCACGGACCGGACCAGGCCCCGGCCCCGGCAGGTGGGGCAGGGCCGGTACGTCCCGAGTTCCAGGGGGGCCCGGATCTTCTGGCGGACCATCTCGAGGAGGCCGAAGCGGGAGATGCGGCCCACGTCGGTGCGGGCGCGGTCCTTGCGGAGGCCCTCCCGGAGGCGGCGTTCCACCCGGGCCCGGTTGGCCCGGCCCTTCATGTCGATGAAGTCGATGACCACGAGCCCCCCGAGGTCCCGGAGCCGGAGCTGGCGGGCGGCCTCGTCGGCGGCCTCGAGGTTGGTGACCAGGGCCGTCTCCTCCAGGTCCTTCCCCTGGACGTTGCGGCCCGAGTTCACGTCCACGGCCACCAGGGCCTCGGTGGGCTCGATGACCAGGAACCCGCCGGAGGGGAGCTCCACCCGCGGCTGGTAGATCTGCTCGATCTGGTGTTCCAGGTGGAAGCGCGAGAAGAGGGGCTCGCTCTCCTGGTAGAGGCGGACGGCCCGGGCCTGGCGGGGGGCGATGACGCGGAGGAAGCCCCGGACCGCGTCGAAGGTGGCCCGCTGGTCCACCAGGATCTCCTGCACGTCGGCGTCCAGGTGGTCGCGGAGGAAGCGGGTGATGAGGTCCCGCTCCCGGTGGACCAGGGCGGGGACCTTGGCCTTCTGGGCCTTCTGCCGGATGGCCCGCCAGAGGCGGAGGAGGTACTTGCCGTCCTTGAGGATCTCGCGCTTGGGCACCCCGGCGGAGGCGGTCCGGGCGATGAGGCCGGTTCCCTCGGGGAGGGCGGCCCCGGCGAGGATCTCCTTGAGGCGCCGGCGCTCCGCCTCGTCTTCGATGCGGCGCGAGACGCCCACGTGGGCGGTGCCGGGCATGAGCACCAGGAAGCGGCCGGGGATGGAGAGGTAGGTGGTGACGGCCGCCCCCTTGAGGTGTGTGGGTTCCTTCACCACCTGCACCAGGACCTCCTGCCCCCGGGAGAGGAGCTCGTGGACGGGCCGGCCGTTTTCCGGGTTCCCCAGGTAGTCGGGGTGGATGTCCTGGAAGGGGAGGTAGCCGTGGCGCTCGAGGCCCATCTCCACGAAGGCGGCCCGGAGGCTCGGCTCCACGTTGGCGATGCGGCCCTTGTAGATGTTGCCCCGGAGCTGGACCTGGGCCGGGGTCTCCACGTCGAAGGCCTCGAGGCGCCCGGCCTCCACGAGGGCCACGCGGTGTTCCTCCGGGGCCTCGGTGTTGACGAGGATGAGGCGGCGGCCCCGCTCCCCGGCGGCGGGATCGCGGGCGGTCTTGGCGGCGGTGGGGTGCGTCATGGGTGTCGGGGCCCGGTGCGGCGCCGGTGCCAGGGGGTCCTTTACCCCGGCCGCGGCGGGGCTGTCAATGGCGGGGCGGCCCGCCGGTGTCCCCCGCCGCCCGGTAGAAGAGCACGCCGGAGAGGCGTTCCGCGGCCACCTCCCCGGAGGCCTCCAGCCGGTGGAGGAGGTCCCGCACCCCGGCCGGCTCGAGGTCCAGGGCCACGGCGAGGTCTTCCGGGGTGGAGGGCCGGCGCCGCAGGATGCGGAGCAGCTCCCGAACGGCCACGGGCCGGCCCCGGCCCTCGGCCACGAGCTCGCCGGGGGCGATGATCTCGGCCGCGTCCCCCAGCTCGGCCCGGACGGCCTCGAGGCGGGCGCGGGGGACGGGGCGCGCGTCGGCCTCCGCCGGCGGCCGGGCCACGGTGTTGAGTTGCACCCGGTCGGGCCGGATCCGGTCCACGGCGCGGGCCAGGGCCTGGACGTCCGCCGGGCCGTCGTTCATGCCGCCGACCAGGAGGACCTCCAGGAAGATCCGCCCCGGGTGTTCCCGCCGGAGGGCGACCAGGCCTTCCACCACGTCCTCCACCCGGACGGCGGCCGGGGGCCGGTTGACGGCGCGGAAGGCCTCGGCCCGGGCGGCGTCCAGGGAGGGCATGAGGATGTCCACATCGCGCACCGCCCGCCGGACCCCGGGGTCGGAGAAGAGGACCCCGTTGGTGAGCAGCGCCACGGGCCGGTCGGTGAGGGCCTTGGCGCGGGCCACCAGCTCCCCGAGGCCCGAGTGGAGGGTGGGCTCGCCCGAGGCGGTGAAGGTGAGGGTGTCGAAGGGAGCGGGCGGGTCGCGGAGCACCGCCTCGAGCTCGGCGAGGATGGCGGCGGTGGGGTGGTACTCGGCCCGCTCCAGGGTGAACCGGGTGGTGGGGCCCACCTCGCAGTAGACGCAGTTCAGGTTGCAGGTCTTGGCCGGGAGGATGTCGACCCCCAGGGACCGCCCCAGGCGGCGGGACCGGACTGGACCGAAGCAGTATTCCATGGCAAGCTACTCTAGCGCGGTTTCCGCAAAATCCAAGGACGCCCCGCGTCCCCGGGAGGTCCGTGTGCGCCCCGAGATCCCCACCGATCCCCCCGCCGGCTGGACCCGGCGGGACATCCGCCAGCTGGCGGCGACCGTCGGCCTGACCCTGCTCTTCGTGGCGAGGGGCGGGGAGCCGGCCGGCGCCGTGCGGCAGACCCTCTGGAACCTCTTCCTCTGCCTCTTCTATGGGGTCGGGACCATGTTCCTCCTGGTGGGCCTGACACGGAAGATGTTCAAGTACGAGGTGACCCCGCCCCGGATGGCGAAGTGGGCCGCGTGGCTGGCCGCCTTCTTCGCCGTCAGCCAGTTCCTCCACGAGGGGTTCCTCCACTTGACCGGCCAGTTGCCGAGGTGAAGCGCCCCCGTTCCAAGGCGGACCGCTTCTGGGCCTGGGCGGTGCTGGTCCTGGCGGCCGTCTCCCTCCTGGAGGGCTGGATCCTCGTGGAGGTCCACGGGCTCCGGCGGGCGGTGGGGGAGGAGCGGGCGAGGGTGGCCCGATCCGTGGCCGCCGGGGGGGAGGCGGTTCCGGCCGGGCCCGCCGCTGGGGCGGCCGTCCCGGTCCGGGTGGAGACGCTGCGGCGCCTTTCCGGGCTGCTCGCCGCCGCCGGCGCCGGCACGGCGGTCTCCACGGTCCTCCTGCTCGTGCTGCTTTTCCGGCTCCGGAGGCTGCTTCCCTTCCTCACCCGTGCGGCGGCCCTCCAGCGGGAGGGCTACGGCCGGTACCGCTTCCTCGCCGAGGGACCGCCCGGGATCGGGATCGCGCGTTTTTCGGTGGAGGCGGGGGAGTGGACGGACGCCAACCGGGCGGCCCTGGCCCTGGTGGGGCGGGCCCGCGCCGAGTTCGTGGGCCGCTCCGTGGAGACGGGGGTGATCGAGGCGGACCTCGCCGCGCTCCGGGAGGAGATCGACCGCCTCCGGCTGGGGGCCGCGGGCACCCACTTCGTGGTGCGCATGGCCGACGGGCTCGGGCGGGCCCGGGACGTGGCCTGGCACGTCTCGTGTCCGCCGGGGCGGGATGGCGGGCCCCGGCACGCCGTGGCCGTCCTGCTCGACGTCACGGAACAGCGGCGGGCCGAGGCCGAGCGGCTCGAGCGGGAGCGCCTCGCCGGGGTCCTCGAGATGGCCGGCGCCGCGGCCCACGAGATGAACCAACCCATCCAGGTCATCGTGGGCCTGGCCTGGTTCCTCCGCCGGAAGGTCCCACCGGATCACCCCGCCCAGGCCCTGGTGGACAAGCTGGAGGCCGAGGTGGAACGCATGGCGGAGATCGGCCGCCGCATCGCCGGCATCAGCCGCTACCAGGTCAAGCCCTACGTGGGCCGCACCCGCATCGTGGACATCGACGGGGCCTCGGGCGGCCCCGGCGGGGCCCCGACCGGGGGGGCCGGGGATTGACAAGCCCGCGCCCGGTCGGTTAGGAATTCTGAATCCCGATTCACCCGGCCCGCGGCCGATCCAGGCGGGGGGCGTCCGCGTTCCCGTCAATCTCGATCCGGAGGGAGGACATCGCATGCAGCTCGACCCCACCAAGATGAAGGACTGGCAGATCGCCGAGGCGGCGGAGGAACACATGAAGACCGTCTACCAGCTCGGTGACGAGCTGGGCCTCGACAAGGAGGAACTCCTGCCCTACGGCCACTACGTGGCGAAGATCGACTACGCCAAGGCCCTCGAGCGGCTGAAGGACCGCCCGGACGGGAAGTACATCGACGTCACGGCCATCACCCCGACTCCCCTCGGGGAGGGCAAGAGCACCTGCGCCGTGGGTCTCATGGAGGGGCTCGGAAAGCGCGGCAAGAACGTGGTGGGCGCCCTCCGGCAGCCCTCCGGCGGCCCCACCTTCAACATCAAGGGGAGCGCCGCGGGCGGCGGCCTGGCCCAGGTGATCCCGCTCTCCAAGTTCTCCCTGGGGCTCACCGGCGACATCAACGCCATCATGAACGCCCACAACCTGGGGATGGTGGCGCTCACCGCCCGGATGCAGCACGAGGCCAACTACACCGACGAGCAGCTGGCCCAGCGGGGGCTCAAGCGTCTCGACATCCACCCGAAGAGCGTGGAGTTCCGCTGGATCATCGACT
Organism: Dissulfurirhabdus thermomarina; assembly: GCF_012979235.1. Taxonomy (NCBI): domain Bacteria; kingdom Pseudomonadati; phylum Thermodesulfobacteriota; class Dissulfuribacteria; order Dissulfuribacterales; family Dissulfuribacteraceae; genus Dissulfurirhabdus; species Dissulfurirhabdus thermomarina. The sequence goes on along the minus strand of NZ_JAATWC010000004.1, from coordinate 59,185 downwards.
TCTGCGCCCAGGCCCTGCGCAACATCACCCTGGGCCTCGGCGGGCGCATGGACGGCTTCACCATGCAGAGCGGCTTCAACATCGCGGTGAGTTCCGAGATCATGGCCATCCTGGCCGTGGCCACGGACCTCAAGGACCTCCGCGAGCGCATCGGCCGCATCGTGGTGGCCTACGACAAGACCGGAAAGCCCGTCACCACCGAGGACCTCGAGGTGGCCGGGGCCATGACCGCCTGGATGGTGGAGGCCGTCAACCCCAACCTCATGCAGACCATCGAGGGCCAGCCCTGCCTCATCCACGCCGGGCCTTTCGCCAACATCGCCATCGGGCAGTCCTCGGTCATCGCCGACCGCATCGGCCTCAAGCTGGGCGACTACCTCGTCACCGAGAGCGGCTTCGGCGCGGACATCGGGTTCGAGAAGTTCTGGAACTTGAAGTGCCGGTTCAGCGGACTCAAGCCCAACTGCGCCGTGGTGGTGGCCACCATCCGGGCCCTCAAGTGCCACGGCGGGGCCCCCATCCCGCGGCCCGGCCGCCCCATGCCCGAGGAGTACGCCCGCGAGAACGTGGAGTGGGTGGAGAAGGGGACGGCCAACCTCCTTCACCACATCGAGACCGTGAAGAAGGCGGGCATCAACCCCGTGGTCTGCATCAACGCCTTCTACACCGACACCAAGGACGAGATCGCCGCCGTGCGGCGGCTCTGCGAGGCCGCCGGGGCCCGCGTGGCCGTCTCGGAGCATTGGCTCAAGGGCGGCGACGGCGCCCTCGAGTTCGCCGACGCCGTGGTGGATGCCTGCGAGGAGCCCAACGACTTCCGCTACCTCTACGAGCTGGACGTGCCGCTCCGGAAGCGGATCGAGATGATCACCCGGGAGGTCTACGGCGGCGCCGGGGTCACCTACAGCCCGGAGGCCGCCGCCAAGGCCGAGGCCATGGAGAAGGATCCGGAGCTCGCCAAGCTCGGCACCTGCATGGTGAAGACCCACCTCAGCCTCTCGGACAACCCGAACCTCAAGGGCGTGCCCAAGGACTGGACCCTCCACGTGCGCGACATCCTGACCTACAAGGGCGCCGGCTTCGTGGTGCCCGTGGCCGGGGCCATCAGCCTCATGCCCGGGACGGGCTCCGACCCGGCCTACCGGCGGATCGACGTCGATGTGGAAACCGGCAAGGTCAAGGGCCTCTTCTAGCCTCGCTGGTGCGGAATACCCCGCCCCTGGGGAGAAACGCCCCAGGGGCTTTTTGTTGCCACCGAATGTAAAAACGTGGCACCTTGTCGGGTTTGAAAAAATACGGAAAAACGGTTAACTGAAGAAAATATTTCTCGGGACGCCCCCGCCGACCCGGTCCGGCACGGTTCTGGCACAACAGGGAGGGTCACGCGTGGCGGCCGCCCGGGGGCGGCCGGCGATGATGAGGACGGGCGGCCCCGCCGGGGGCAGGGGGCCTCGGATCGGATGGCGCGGCAAGCGCCGAATGCCGGGGCACATCCGAGGCAACTCGAGCAGTCGGCGCATTGTTGGGACGCCATCATCAGGGGAAGGAGACAGGGACAATGACGGCAAAGATCATCAGCGGCGTCGAGATCGCCAAGCAGATCCGGGAGGAACTCAAGGCCGAGGTGGCCGGGCTCAAGGAGCAGCACGGCGTCACCCCGGGGCTCGTGACCATCCTGGTGGGCGAGAACCCGGCCTCGGTCTCCTACGTGACGGCCAAGCAGAAGACGGCCCACGAGCTCGGCTTTCACTCGGTGCAGGACAACCAGCCCGAGGATATCACCGAGGAGGCCCTCCTGGCGCTCATCGACAAGTACAACAAGGACCCGGCCATCCACGGCATCCTGGTCCAGCTGCCGCTGCCGAAGCACATCAACGAGACCAAGGTCCTCTACGCCATCGACCCCGACAAGGACGTGGACGGCTTCCACCCGGTCAACGTGGGCAAGATGGTCATCGGGGAACAGTGCTTCCTGCCCTGCACGCCCCACGGCATCCTCGAGATGCTGGAGCGCTCCGGGGTGGAGACCAGCGGCGCCGAGGCGGTGGTGGTGGGCCGGAGCAACATCGTGGGCAAGCCCATCGCCAATCTCATGCTCCAGAAGCGGGCGGCGGGCAACGCCACGGTCACCGTCTGCCACACCCGGACCCGGGACATGGCCTTCCACACCCGCCGGGCCGACATCCTCGTGGTGGCCGCCGGTCGGCCCAAGGTCATCACCGCCGACATGGTGAAGGAGGGGGCGGTGGTCATCGACGTCGGGGTCAACCGCATCGGCAAGACCCCGGAAGGGAAGGCCATCCTGTGCGGCGACGTGGACTTCGAGGCCGTCAAGGAGAAGGCCGCGGCCATCACCCCCGTGCCCGGGGGCGTGGGGCCCATGACCATCACCATGCTCATGAAGAACACGGTCCAGGCCGCCAAGCAGTTCGCGGGCCTGGCCTGATCGGGGCGGGGGCTCGAGGGGAGCAATCCGACGCCAGGGGGACAGAACCAGATGGATACCAGCAAGCGCTTCGAGAAGGGAAACGGCGGGTGCCCGAGCATCCAGTGCGAGACGAACCAGGACGTGCTCTGCCAGTCCTGCGCCTCCGGGGTGGTGACCGCCGCCCACCGGGTCGCGCAGCGGGCGGCCGAGCCCTGCCTCTTCGGCAAGGGCGGCACCTGCTGCCGGAACTGCAACATGGGGCCCTGCCAGATCATCGAGGGCGTGGACCAGATGATCGGGGTCTGCGGCGCCGACGCCGCCACGGTGGCCGCCCGCAACTTCGCCCGGATCGTGGCCGGGGGCTCTTCCGCCCACATGGACCACGGCCGGGGCATGGCGCTGGCCTTCCTGGCCACCGCCCGGGGCGAGACCCCCTACGAGATCAAGGACGCCGCCAAGCTCCGCGCCACGGCGCAGCGGCTCGGCATCGACCCGGCCGACAAGGCGACCACCGACCTCGCCATCGAGGTGGGGACCCTGCTGGTGAACCAGTTCGGCCAGCAGGAGGGCGGGCTCGCCCTCATGAAGCGCGCCCCCAAGGCCCGCCAGGAGGTGTGGGCCAAGCTCGGGGTGGCGCCCCGGGGCATCGACCGCGAGGTGGTGGAGCTCATGCACCGGACCCACATGGGGGTGGACCAGGACGCCGCCAACCTCCTCTTCCAGGCCGCCCGGTGCGCCTTGGCCGACGGCTGGGGGGCCTCCATGATCGCCACCGAGCTCTCCGACGTCATGTTCGGGACCCCGGTGCCCATCCGCACCAAGGTGAACATCGGGGTCCTCAAGGAGGACGAGGTCAACGTCACGGTGCACGGGCACGAGCCCGTGGTGGCCGAGGCCCTGGCCATGGCGGCCAACGACCCCGAGATCGTCGCCGAGGCGAAGAAGGTGGGCGCCAAGGGCGTCAACCTCGCCGGGGTCTGCTGCACCGGGAACGAGATCCTCATGCGCCGCGGACTCCCCATCGCGGGCAGCTTCGTGCAGCAGGAGGTGGTCCTGGCCACGGGGGCCGTGGAGGCCATGGTGGTGGACGTCCAGTGCATCATGCAGGGCGTCTCCCCCGCCGCGGGGCAGTTCCACACCCGGCTCGTCACCACCTCCGAGAAGGCCAAGATCCCCGGGGCCCGGCACATCGCCTTCGACGAGCACCGCGCCCTGGATTCCGCCAAGGAGATCCTCCGCCAGGCCATCGCGGCCTACCCGGAGCGGGGCAAGCACTACATCCCCGTCCACCAGATGGACGTGGTGGCCGGCTTCAGCCACGAGACCATCACCTACATGCTCGGCGGGCGCTTCCGCGGCAGCTACAAGCCCCTGAACGACAACATCGCCAACGGCCGTATCCGGGGCGTGGCCGCCATCGTGGGCTGCGACAACTACCGGGTCCTCGAGGAGGTCCACATCGAGCTGGCCAAGGAGCTCATCGCCAACGACGTCCTGGTGCTGGTGACCGGGTGCGCCGCCACGGGCATGGGCCGGGCCGGGCTGCTCACCCCCGAGGCCCTCTCCATGGCGGGCGACGGGCTCAAGGAGGTCCTCGAGGCCGTGGGGTGCCCCCCGGTGCTCCACATGGGTTCCTGCGTGGACAACAGCCGGATCCTCATCGCCGCCACCGAGATGGTCCTCACCGGCGGCCTCGGCAACGACATCAGCGATCTTCCCGCCGTGGGGTGCGCGCCCCAGTGGATGAGCGAGAAGGCGGTGGCCATCGGGCAGTACTTCGTCTCGAGCGGGGCCTCGGTGATCTTCGGGCCCAGCTTCCCCACCACCGGCTCCAAGGTGGTGACGGACTACTGCTTCCGGGAGATGGAGAACCTCTACGGCGCGCACTGGGACGTGGCCCAGACCTCCAACGAGTTCGCCAACAAGATGCTCGACCACATCAACGCCAAGCGCAAGGCCCTGGGCCTCGACAAGAAGAAGGAGCGGGTCCTCTTCGACATGGCCATGCGGCGCGAGCTCCAGACCGGGCTCCAGGACGTGGGCTGCCACGGCCCCGGGGCCTGAGGCCGGGCGGCATGACGACCAACGGGCGACCTTTTTTCGAGGTGACACCATGAAACAGACAGGTGCAGTGATGGTGCTGGGGGGCGGGATCGCCGGCGTGCAGGCGGCCCTGGACCTCGCCGAGCTCGGCTTCTACGTCTACCTGGTGGAGAAGAACGCCTCCATCGGCGGCGTGATGGCCCAGCTCGACAAGACCTTTCCGACCAACGACTGCTCGTTGTGAATTCTCGCACCGAAGCTGGTTGAGGCCGGTCGGTCTCCAAACATCGAAATCCTGACCAACGCGCGGCTCGAGGCCCTTGATGGCGAGCCCGGCCGGTTCGTGGCCCGGGTGCACCAGGAGCCCCGCTACATCGACGAGGACAAGTGTACCGCCTGCGGGACCTGCACCATGTACTGCCCACGGGTGATACCCGACACCTACAACGAGCGGCTGGACGTGACCCGGGCCCCCCACATCGACTACGCCCAGGCCATCCCCTCCAGCTACGCCATCGACCCGAAGGCCTGCCTCCGGGTCAACTACGACACCTGCAACGTCTGCGCCCAGACGTGCACGGCGCAGGCCATCGACTTCAGCCAGCGGCCCAAGGACCACGAGCTCGAGGTGGGGGCCGTGGTGCTGGCTCCCGGCTTCGGGCGGATCGACCCCGCCGTGCTCGAGCGCTACGGCTACGGCCGGTTCCCCGACGTGGTGACGAGCCTCGAGTTCGAGCGCCTCACCTGCGCCTCGGGGCCGTCCGAGGGCGAGATCGTCCGGCCCTCCGACCAGGCGCACCCGAAGAAGATCGCCTTCCTCCAGTGCGTGGGCTCCCGCGACGAGACCTGCGGCAACGGCTACTGCTCCTCGGTCTGCTGCATGTATGCCCTCAAGGAGGCCTCGGTGGCCAAGGAGCACGACCCGGACCTCGACATCGCCCTCTTCTTCATGGACGTCCGGACCCAGGGGAAGGGCTTCGACGAGGCGCGGATGCGCGCGGAGAAGAAGTACGGTTTCCGCATCGTCCGGGCCCGGGTGCCCCGGGTGGACCAGGTGGACGGCAAGCTCGCCCTCTCCTGGACCACCGAGGACGGCGCCTCCCACTCCGAGCTCTTCGACATGGTGGTCCTCTCCGTGGGGCTCGACTCCCCGGAGGACGCCCACGTGATCGCCGAGACCACGGGCATCGAGCTCAACCGTTACGCCTTCGCGAAGACGGGCTCGGCGCTGCCGCTGGACACCACGCGGCCCGGCATCTTCGTGGCCGGCGCCTTCCAGGGGCCGAAGGACATCCCGGAGAGCGTGACCCAGGCCTCCGGCGCCGCGGCCCGGGCCTCCGAGATGCTCGCCGCCGGCCGCGGCTCCCGGACCGTCACCGTGACCTACCCGGAGGAGGACCGGGCCCTGGCCGAGGAGGAGCCCCGCGTGGGCGTCTTCGTCTGCCACTGCGGCGTCAACATCGCCGGCGTGGTGGACGTCCACGCCGTCCGGGACTACGCGGCCACGCTCCCCAACGTGGTCCTCTACGAGGACAACATGTACTCGTGCTCCCAGGACGCGCTCCGGACCCTGGCCGAGAAGATCCACCGCCACCGGCTCAACCGGGTGGTGATCGCGGCCTGTTCCCCCCGGACCCACGAGCCCCTCTTCCAGGAGACGCTGAAGTCCGTGGGGGTGAACCCGGCCCTGGTGGAGATGGCCAACATCCGCGACCAGTGCGCCTGGGTCCACGCCCAGGAGCCGGCGGCCGCCACCGAGAAGGCCAAGGACCTGGTGCGGATGGCGGTGGCCAAGGCGCGGCTCCTGCGGCCCCTGGACCAGCCCACGGTGGACGTCACCCCGGCCGCCCTGGTGCTCGGCGGCGGGGCGGCGGGGATGAGCGCGGCGCTGAGCATCGCCGACCAGGGCTTCCAGGTGGTCCTGGTGGAACGCTCCGACCGCCTGGGCGGGAACCTTCTCCGCCTCAACCGGCTGCCGGACGGGACCCGGGCCGCGGACCTCGTGAAGGATCTCACCGCTCGGGTCAAGAAACACAAGAAGATCAAGGTGATGACCGATGCCACCCTGGAGGGGACGAGCGGCTACGTGGGCAACTTCACCTCCTCCATCGCCAAGGGCGGCCACACGGAGATCGTCAACCACGGCGTCCTGGTCGTCGCCACGGGCGGCCAGGAGTACCGGCCCTCGTCCTACCTCTACGGGGAGAGCGACCGGGTGCTGACCCAGCTCGAGCTGGAGGCCCGGCTCGCCAAGGGCAAGGCCGGCCTCCGGGGGGTGAAGTCCGTGGTCATGATCCAGTGCGTGGGCTCCCGCGGCGACGACATGGGCCATTGCAGCCGGCTCTGCTGCAGCCAGGCGGTCCGCAACGCCCTCCGGGTGAAGGAGTTCGCCCCCGAGGCGCGGGTCACCGTCCTCTACCGCGACATGCGGACCTACGGCTTCGCCGAGGACCTCTACCGGGAGGCCCGGGAGCGGGGGGTCGTCTTCCTGCGCTACGAGCTCGACCGCAAGCCCGAGGTCACCCGGAAGGGCAAGGGGCTCAAGGTCCGGGTCTTCGACCGGCTCCTCGGCGAGGACATCGAGCTTTCGGCGGACCTCCTCGCCCTCTCCGTGGGGATCCGTCCCGGCGAGAACGAGACCCTTTCCCGGATCCTCAAGGCGCCGCTCACCGCCGACGGCTTCTTCCTCGAGGCCCATGCCAAGCTTCGCCCCGTGGAGGTGGCGGTGGACGGCGTCTACGTGTGCGGCCTCGCCCACGGGCCCAAGACCCTCGACGAGAGCATCGCCCAGGCCCGGGCCGCCGCCGGCAAGGCGGCCATCCCCCTGGCCAAGGGGAAGGTGGCCGCCGCGTCCATCGTCTCCCGGGTGAACCCGGAGGCCTGCATCGGCTGCGGCATCTGCGCCAGCCTCTGCCCCTTCAAGGCCATCGAGGTCCGAAAGGTGGACGGCAAGCGCAAGGCCGAGACCATCACGGCCTCCTGCAAGGGGTGCGGCATCTGCGCCTCCCACTGCCCGGTGCTGGCCATCTCCATGGGAGGCTTCTCGGACGAGGCCATCATGGCCCAGATCCACGCCTTCGCCGAGGTGCCGGAAGGCGGCGCCCCGGCCGAGGCCGGCAAGGGAGACGACAAATGACCCGGGAGAGCTTCGATCCACGCATTCTGGGCTTCTTCTGCCACTGGTGTTGCTACGCCGCGGCGGACTCCGCCGGGGTGTCCCGGTACCAGTACCCGCCCAACGTGCGGGTGATCCGGGTGATGTGCACGGGGCGCATCGACGGCCGGTTCGTCCTCGAGGCCTTCCGGTGCGGGGCCGACGGGGTCTTCACCGGCGGGTGACACCTCGGGGAATGCCATTACCAGTCTGGTAATTACGAGGCGATGATCATGGCGGAAGCGGTACGGCAGGCACTGGCCGACGCCGGGGTGAACCCCGACAGGTTCGGCCTCGACTGGGCCTCCGCGGCGGAGGCGCCCCGGTTCGTGGAGCTCGTCACCGGGTTCGTCTCCCGGGTGAAGGGCCTCGGCCCCCTCGGGGGCGCGGAGGGCGAGCCGCCGAAGGATGTCCTCGTCCGGCGGCTGGCGGCGGCGGTGAAGGCCGCCGACGACCGGCGCGTCCGGACGGCCATCGGGACGCTGGCCCGGTCCTTCCACAAGGAAGGCGACTACGCCCCGGACCGGATCCGGGAGGCGGTGGCCCAGAAGGTGGCGCCGGCCTTCCGCCAGGAGCGGGTCACCCAGGAGATCTGGCTGGCGCTCTCCGGCGAGGGGCCGGCCAACGTGAAGCACCTGGTCCAGAAGACCGGGGCCGCCGCCGAGGAGATCGAGAAGGGGCTGGCGGCTCTGGCGAAGCTGGGCCGCGTGAAGGAGAAGGGCGCCAAGTGGACGGCCGCTTGAGCGCCGGAGGACCGCAGAGATGACCATCCAGGAGACAAAGCTGAACCCGTCCTTCGCCGCCGCGGTGGCCGCCCGCGAGGGTTGTGCCAGCCTGGCCCGCTGCTACGCCTGCGGCTCCTGCAGCGGGGTCTGCCCGGTGGAGAAGGTGGTGCCGGAGTTCGACCCCAGGAAGATCGTGCACATGGTGGCCCTCGGCATGGAGGAGGAACTCGTGGCCTCGGACGTCATCTGGGCCTGCTCCCAGTGCCAGAGCTGCATCCCGGTCTGCCCGCAGGAGGTCCGCCCGGCCGACGTCATCCGGGGCCTCCGAGAGGAGGCCCTCGCCCGCGGCCTGGTGGACGTCGACCGCATGGCCGAGCTGGGGCTGCTGGCCCGGGTGGACGGCGGCAAGTGCGTCGCCTGCCTCACCTGCGTGCGGCTGTGTCCCTTCGGCGCCCCGCGGATCCTCCCGGAGGGTTACGCCTTCATCGACCCGGACCGGTGCCGGGCCTGCGGGATCTGCGTCCTCGAGTGTCCGGCGACGGCCATCGAGCTGGCCCCGTCGCAGGAGATGCGGGGCATGAAGGGAGGTGCGGGTCATGCCGGCTGACCGTAGGATCCAGGGTTTCTGCTGCAACTACACGGCCTCCGTCTCGGGCGAGGCCCTGCGGGATGCGGGGCTCCTTCCCACCGGCGCAGTGCTGGAGCGCCTGCCCTGCACCGGCCGGCTCGAGGTCCCGGCGATCCTCGCCGCCTTCGAGGCGGGGGCCGAGGCCGTCTTCGTGGCGGGGTGCCGGCTGGACCAGTGCCACAACAAGACCGGCAGCGAGCGGGCCGCCCGCCGGGTGAAGGAGGCGAAGGTCCTCCTCTCCGAGCTGGGGATCAGCCCCGACCGTCTCGAGATGTTCTTCGTGGGCCGCGGCGAGAACGAGCCCGTGGTGGCGGCCGCCCGGGAGATGGCCGCCCGGGCGGCGCGGCTCGGACCGGTGCTCCCGCCGGCCGCCGGGCCGGAGGCGTCCGAGCCCCAGCAGGCGGCCGCCGGGAAGGCGACTGCGAAAAAGCCTGCCGCCAAGAAGGCGGCCGCCAAGAAGCCCGCCGCCAGGAAGGCCACCACCAAGAAGGCCGCCCCCAAGAAGGCCGCGTCCGGGAAGGCGGGGGCGAAGAAGGCCGCCGGCAAGGCCAAGGCCAAGGAGTCGACCAAATGATCATCGCCGAGCGTAAACCCCTGTCCGAGATCCTGGACATGCTGGAGGGGGCCGCCAAGGTCCTCGTCCTCGGCTGCCGGGGCTGCGTGGCGGTCTGCTCCGCCGGGGGGGACAAGGAAGTGGCGGTCCTCGCCGCGGCGCTCCGCCTGGGGCGCAAGCTCCGGGGCGGCACCATCACCGTGGCGGAGGAGACCTACGTCCGCCAGTGCGACCCCGAGTACCTCGAGCCGTTGAAGACCGCCGGGAAGGACTACGACGCGGTGCTCTCCATCGCCTGCGGGGTGGGGGTGAACTTCATCGCCGATTGCTGCCCGGGGGTCCGGGTGCTGCCGGGCCTCAACACCACCTTCTACGGGGCGAACCTGAGCAGCGGCGAGTGGGTGGAAAAGTGCGCCGGCTGCGGCGCCTGCGTGCTGCATCTCACCGGGGGCCTCTGCCCCGTGGCCCGGTGCGCCAAGAGCCTCTCCAACGGCCCCTGCGGCGGCTCCGTGGGCGGGCGGTGCGAGATCCACCCGGACGTCCCCTGCGTCTGGCACCAGATCCACGAGAAACTCGGGGAGCTCGGCCAGTCCCGGCGCATGGAAGAGATCATGCCCATCCGCGACTGGGTGCCGGCGGGCCACGGCGGGCCGCGCCGGCGAGTGAGGGAGGATTTGAAACCGTGATCGCAGGAAGCAACCTCGAGCAGGTCCTGGCCTCCGGCCAGTTCGCGGTGACCGGCGAGCTGGGCCCCCCCAAGAACGGCGATCCCGAGGTGGTCCGGCAGAAGGCCCGGATCCTCAAGGGCCACGTGGACGCGGTGAACATCACGGACTGCCAGACGGCCATCGTCCGCATGTCCAGCCTCACGGCGGGCCTCATCGCCCTCTCCGAGGGCGTCGAGCCCGTGATGCAGATGACCTGCCGCGACCGCAACCGCATCGGCATGCAGTCCGACATCCTCGGGGCCGCGGCCCTCGGGATCCGGAACCTCCTGTGCCTGACGGGCGACCACCAGAAGTTCGGCAACCATCCCCAGGCCAAGGGCGTCTTCGACATGGACTCCATCCAGCTCCTCGGGATGGTCCGCCGGATGCGCGACGAGCGCCGGTTCCAGTGCGGGGAGGAGATCAAGGGGGGTGAGCCCCGCCTCTTCCTGGGGGCGGCCGCCAACCCCTTCGCCGACCCCTTCGAGTACCGGCCCATCCGGCTGGGAAAGAAGGTGGCCGCCGGCGCCGATTTCATCCAGACCCAGATCATCTACAACGTGGAGAAGTTCGCCCGCTTCATGGAACGGGTCCGGGACCTCGGCCTCCACGAGAAGGTCTACATCCTGGCCGGGGTGACCCCGCCCAAGTCCGTGGGCATGGCCAACTACATGAAGAAGTTCGTCCCCGGGCTCGACGTCACCGACGAGGTGATCCAGCGGATGCGGGCGGCCCGGGACAAGCAGGAAGAGGGCATCGACATCTGCGTGGACATCATCCGCCAGGTCCGGGAGATCCCCGGGGTGGCCGGGGTCCACATCATGGCCATCGAGTGGGAGCAGGCCGTGCCCGAGATCGTGAAGCGGGCCGGGCTCGATCCCCGGCCGGCGCCCAAGGGGGTGGAGGCCGTCCTGGGCGGCGCCGCCGCCCTCGAGGCGGCGGAGAAGGCCCGGCAGGAGGCCGAGGCCGCCTCCGTCCACGTCCTGCGGGAAAAGGACCGGCTCGCCGCGGAGGTCTCCGGGCTCCGGTCCGAGCTGGAGGCGGCCCGCGGTCGGGCCGAGAAGGGCGAGGCCGAGGTACGCCGGCTGCTCGCGGAGCTGGAGGCCGCCAAGGCGGCCCTGGCGGCCGGCGGGGCGGCTCCCGCTTTGGCCGGAGCGGCAACGATGACCCCCGAGGGAGGCGAATCAATGGCAGAGAAGATGGATCGTGAACGCCGGGCCCTGACCTCGCTCAGCCAGGGGCTCCAGGCGCTCCGGAAGGTCATGGGACTCAGCGAGGAACAGTTCGAGGCGCTCCGGCGCTTCATCGAGGCGGAGTTCTACCTCTCCACGGGGATCGCCGCCGGAACGCTGCCGGCAGCCGCGGCGGCGCCCGCCGGGGCCCCCGCCCCCGCCCCCGCGCCGGCGGCGGCCGAAAGACCCGAACCGGCCCCCGCGGCGGCGCCCGCCGGGCTGCCCCCGTGCCCCCCGGAGTTCACCGAGGACGAATGGCGGCGCAAGTGGGTGATCCGGCTGGTCGCCCAGGGCAACGTGGCGCTCCACAACGGGGACGCCGCGGCGGCCGAGGCGGCCTTCCGCCGCGCCCTGGAGCTGGATCCCGCCGACGCCAAGGCCAAGGCCGGGCTCGCCCGCGCCGAGGCCGGGGAGGTGGGGCCGGGGCCCGAGGCCGCGCCGGCGGCCGAGGTCCCGAAGGCCCCCGAAGCCGCGCCCCCGAAGCCGGAGGCGCCGGCGGCCAAGGAGGTCGAGCCGGCCCCGGCGGAGCCCACGCCCAAGCCCGAGCCGCCCAAGCCGGCCGCCGAGAAGCCCAAGCCGGCTCCCAAGAAGGCGCCCGCCGCCGCCCCCGCGCCGGCCGGGGCCGCCGGGCTCGAGGTGCCGCCGCTCGCCTCCGAGACGGCCTCCCTGGAGGAGCGCGCCGGGGCCATCCCGGCCGACGGCTACAAGGACCCGGCCACCGGGACCATCCGCGAGGTGGTGCTCGGGGAGGGGGACAAGGCCGTGGCCGTGGGCGGTGTCTCGACCCTGCCCTTCCACCTCTTCGAGGGGGAGATGTCGCGGCCGCCGGCCACCGCCCTCGAGGTCCTGGACGAGGCCCCGGAGGAGTGGCCGGAGTCCCTGGCGCGGCACTACGCCGACGTCCTGTCGGACCCCGTGGCCTGGGCCAGGAAGTGCGTCCAGGACTACGGCGCCCGGGCCGTCTGCCTCTCCCTGGTGAGCACCGATCCCAACGGCACCAACCGTGCCTCCGCGGAGGCCGCCCAGACCGCCAAGGCCGTGGTGGAGGCCCTGGACGTGCCCGTCATCCTCTGGGGCTGCGGCAACGCCGAGAAGGACACCGAGACCCTCCGGGAGGTCACCAGCCTCATCGGCGACCGGAAGGTGTGCCTGGCGCCGCTGACCGACGCCAACTACCGCAACATCGGCGCCACGGCCATGGCCTTCCAGCTGCCGGTGGTGGCCTCGACCCCCATCGACGTCAACCTGGCCAAGCAGCTCAACATCCTGCTCGAGAACCTCGGCCTCTCCCTGGACCACGTCCTGATGGACCCGTCCATCGGCGCCCTGGGCTACGGCCTGGAGTACACCTACTCCGTGATGGAGCGGATCCGTCTCGCCGCGCTCACCCAGCAGGACGACAAGCTCCAGGCACCCTTCATCTGCCACCTCGGGCGCGAGGTCTGGAAGGCCAAGGAGACCCGGCTGCCCTCCGACGAGATGCTCGGTGACCAGGAGCGCCGGGGGGTCCTCATGGAGGCCATGACCGCCGTCTGTCTCATGCTGGCCGGCGGCGACCTCATGGTGATGCGGCACCCGAAGGCCGTGGCCCTCGCCGAGGCAGTGGCCCGGGGCCTCATGTAGCACCGACCGACGACAAATTCTTCCAAGAAGAGGGACTGACTATGTCGAAGATTATCTGTTCCGCCGCCATCCGCGGGGCCCACAAGATCGTGGACATGGCCGAGGAGAAGTACGAGGAGGCCCTCAAGAAGTACGGCCCGGAGCACGAGGTCGCCTTCCCCAACACGGCCTACTACCTTCCCATCATCTACAGCATGCTGGGGGCGCCGGTGAAGCAGCTCGGCGACATGAAGGAGATCTTCCAGGAGTGCCGCCGCCTGTTGCCGCCCCCGGTGAGCGAGAACGTCTGGCTGCCCTACCTCGCACCGGCCCTGGACGCCGGCATGGCCACCTTCTTCGCCGAGGAGATGTTCGAGGCCATCCGCTACATCGAGGACCCGGACTTCTACACCAAGACCGAGGATCCCACCGACGACCGGTTCTGGCTGGGGGCCGCCGACGACGTCATCTTCCGCAAGCGCGGCGTGGAGTTCGTGGACGGCACGGCCCCGGGCTTCGCCGCCATCCTGGGGACACCCGCCGACCCCGAGACGGCGAGCAAGATCGCCCTGGAGCTCCAGGAAAAGAACCTCTACATCTTCATGCACGACCAGACCGACGGCCTCAACATGCCGGAGCAGCTCCTCAAGCAGGGGAACCAGATCGGCTGGTCCACCCGGCTCGTTCCCTTCGGGCCCACCTACACCTCGGCGGTCTTCGCCATCGGCTTCGCCTGCCGCGTGGCGCTGGCCTTCGGCGGCATCAAGCCGGGCGACTACAAGGGGAACCTCCTCTACAACAAGGACCGGACCTTCGCCTTCGTCATGGCCTTCGGCCCGGTCTCCGACGAGTGGTACGCCAACGCCGCCGGCGCCATCAACTGGGGCTTCCCCACCATCTCCGACTGGGACATCCCCGAGGTGCTCCCCACCGGGATCTGCACCTACGAGCACGTGGTCAGCCGCGTACCCCACGACGAGATCGTCCAGAAGTCCATCGAGGTGCGGGGGCTCAAGGTCACGGTCTCCAAGATCGACATCCCCGTGGCCTACGGGCCCGCCTTCGAGGGGGAGCGCGTCCGGAAGGACGACCTCTTCCTGGAGTGCGGCGGCGGCCGGACCCTCGGCGTGGAGCTCCTGGTCTCGAAGGAGATGGAGGAGGTCCAGGACGGCCTCGTCACCGTGGAAGGGCCCGAGATGACCGACGTGGAGGAGGGGGCGAAGCTCCCCCTGGCCATCCTGGTGGAGGTGGCGGGACGCCAGATGCAGTCCGACTTCGAGCCCATCCTGGAGCGCCAGTTCCACCACCTCATCAACTACGCCCAGGGCATCATGCACATCGGGCAGCGGAACATCATGTGGCTCCGCGTGGGCAAGGCCGCCATCGAGAAGGGCTTCAAGTTCGAGCACATCGGCCGGATCCTCCACGGCAAGCTCCACCAGGACTTCGGAGCCATCCTCGACAAGGTCCAGGTGAAGATCTACACGGTGGAGGACAAGGTGAAGGAGGTCCTGGAGCTCGCCAAGGCCACCTACGCCGCCCGCGACGAGCGGCTGGGCAGCATGACCGACGAGTCCGAGGACATCTTCTACTCCTGCACCCTCTGCCAGTCCTTCGCCCCGAGCCACGTCTGCGTCATCACTCCCGAGCGGGTGGGGATGTGCGGCGCCTACAACTGGCTCGACGGCAAGGCCTCCTACGAGATCAACCCCACCGGCCCCAACCAGCCCATCGAGAAGGGCGAGTGCATCGACGAGAACCTCGGCCAGTGGAAGGGGATCAACGAGTTCGTGCAGAAGGCCTCCCGGGGCAAGGTCTCGCAGGTGAGCGCCTACAGCCTCATGGTGGACCCCATGACGGCCTGCGGCTGCTTCGAGTGCATTGCCACCATGCTCCCCATGTGCAACGGCATTATGATCGTCAACCGCGACTACATGGGTATGACCCCCAGCGGCATGAAGTTCACCACCCTGGCCGGCATGGTGGGCGGCGGCAACGTCACCCCCGGCTTCCTCGGCGTCTCGAAGCACTACATCGGGAGCCGGAAGTTCCTGAAGGCCGAGGGCGGCCTCAAGCGGGTGGTCTGGATGCCCAAGTCCCTCAAGGAGGAACTGCGGGAGCGGCTCGAGGAACGGGCCAAGGAGGAGGGCATCCCCGACCTGCTCGACATGATCGCGGACGAGGAGGTGGGTACCACCGAGGAGGAGGTGCTGGCCTTCCTCCAGGAGAAGGGCCATCCGGCCCTCTCCATGGAGGCCGCGGTCTAGCGGCGGCGCCGGGCCGGCACGCCGGCCGCAGGGACTGACGACGACAAAGAGAGGAACGATCCATGGCACTGACAGGCATCCAGATCATGAAGATGCTCCCCAAGAAGAACTGCGGGGAGTGCAACGTTCCCACCTGTCTGGCCTTTGCCATGAAGGTGGCGGCGGGCCAGGCGGACATCGGCGACTGCCCGTACGTCTCCGACGAGGTGAAGGAGAAGGTGGGGGAGGCCTCGGCGCCGCCCATCCGCACCGTGAAGCTCGGCTCCGGGGACCACGTCTTCCAGGTGGGGGGCGAGACCTGCCTGTACCGGCACGAGAAGCGCTTCGAGCACCCCACGGGGATCGCCGTGCGCATCGCCACCGACATGGACGACGCCGACATCGCCGGCCGCCTGGAGCGCTTCCGCACCCTCCGCTACGACCGGGTGGGGGTGCTGCTCAAGGCCGACCTCGTGGCCGTCCAGGACGCGGGGGGCGACGAAGCGGCCTTCACGGCCCTGGTGGAGCGGGTCCGCTCCGAGTGCCCCGACGCGGCCCTCGTCCTCATGAGCGATTCGCCCGCGGTGCTCGCCGCCGGGGCCAAGGCCTGCGGCGACCATGTCCCGCTCCTCTACGCGGCCACCCCCGAAAACGCCGACCAGATGCTCGAGACGGCCAAGGCCGCCGGCTGCCCCCTGGCGGTCCGCGGGGCCACCATCGGCGAGACGGCGGCCCTGGCCGAGCGCCTCGCCGCGGAGGTGAAGGACCTGGTGCTGGACACCGGCGCCCGGACGCTGCGGGCCGCCTTCGAGGACCAGGTGGCGGCCCGCCGCTCGGCCATCCGGACCAAGTACCGGCCCCTCGGGTTCCCCACCATCACCTTCCCCTGCGAGATGACCGACGACCCCGAGGTCGAGGCCATGGTGGCCAGCGTGCTCGTGGCCAAGTACGCGGGGATCGTGGTGCTCTCGGACCTCCAGGGCGACACGCTCTTCCCGCTCCTCCTCGAGCGGCTCAACCTCTTCACCGACCCCCAGCGGCCCATGGTGGTCCAGGAGGACGTCTATCCCATCAACGGCCCGGACGAGAACTCGCCGGTCCTGGTCACCTGCAACTTCTCCCTCACCTACTTCATCGTCTCGGGCGAGGTGGAGGGCAGCAAGGTGCCCTCCTGGCTCCTCATCAAGGACACGGAGGGGCTCTCGGTGCTCACGGCCTGGGCGGCCGGGAAGTTCAGCGCCGACCTCATCGCCGGCTTCGTCAAGAAGAGCGCCATCGCCGACAAGGTCAAGCACCGGAACCTCATCATCCCGGGTTACCTCGCCTCCATCAAGGGCGAGCTGGAGGAGGAACTGCCGGACTGGAACATCCAGATCGGGCCCCGGGAGGCCAGCCATCTTCCGGCCTTCCTCCGGGAATGGCAGCCCAACTGACGGCTTGACACGCCACGAGAGGGGAGAACATGTACGTTCGCTGCATCGCCGAAAGCATCAACATCATGGGGACCCGTACCGGCAAGGCCATGCGGGAACGGGATCCCGGTCCCATCCAGCTCATGGCCAACGAGGAGGTGGCCAACGGGGCCGACTTCCTCGACCTCAACATCGGGCCCGCCCGAAAGGACGGCCCGGAGCTCATGCCGTGGATCGTCCGCGTCACCGAGGAGGTGACCGACTGTCCGCTCTCCCTCGACACCACCAACGCCGACGCCCTCATCGCCGGGATCCGGGCGGCCAAGGAGCCCGGCCGGCACATCATGAACTCCATCTCGCTCCAGCCGGAGCGGATGCAGAAGCTCATCCCCGTGGCCGCCGAGGCCGGCTGCTACGTGGTGGGGCTCCTCTGGGGCGTCGACGGCATGCCGCGGGACTCCAACGAGCGGGCGGCCATGACCGTGGACCTCACCATGGCCATGAACGAGGCCGGCATCCCCAACGAGCGGATCCTCATCGACCCCATCGCGACCCCCATCACCCTGGGGTCCGACCAGGTGATGAGCGGGCTGGAGTTCATGGCCATGCTCCCCGAGATCGCCCCCGGGGTGAAGTCCACCGTGGGGCTCTCCAACGTCTCCAACGGCGTCTCCACCGAGAAGCGGCCCTACCTCAACCGGGCCTACCTGGCCATGCTCATGAAGGTGGGGATCTGGTCCGCCATCGTGGACGCCTACGACCGGGAGCTCATGGAGCTCGCCCACGGGGAGCGGCCCGAGCTGGTCCAGCTCGTCCACGACATCATGGACGACAAGGACCCCGATCCCGCGGGCCTTTCCCCGAAGGAGCTCGAGTACTACAAGACCACCCGGGTGCTCATGGGGAAGACCATCTTCTCCGAGTCGTGGCTGGAGCTCTGAGCCGGCCGCCCCGGTCTCACCCGGGAGGCCCGGATCGGGCCTCCCTTGCTATGGACACATGGCGATACCATGACCGAGAAAGTCAACTGGACACTGGACGGAACGCCGGTCGCCTCGGCGCCGGGGCGTTCCGTGCTCGAGGCGGCCCGGGAGGCGGGGCGTCCCATCCCCTCCCTCTGCCACCTGCCGGGGGCGGATGAGCCGGACCGCCCGTGTCTCCTCTGCCTCGTGGAGGTGGAGGGGAAGGGGCGGGTGCGGGCCTGCCGGACGCCCGTGGAAGAGGGGCTGGTGGTGGCCTCCCGGACCCCGGAGCTCGAGGCGCACCGCAAGGCCCGCCTCCAGCTCCTGGCCGGGACCCACTACGGGGACTGCAAGGCCCCCTGCAACCTCACGTGCCCCGGCGGGATCAACGTCCAGGGGTACGTGAACCTGGTGGCCCGGGGGGAGTACGAGGCGGCGCTCCGGCTCATCAAGGAAAAGAACCCCCTGCCGGTCACCGTGGGCCGGGTGTGCCCGCGCTTCTGCGAGACCCGGTGCCGCCGGGTCCTCCTCGACGAGCCCATCGCCATCAACCACCTCAAGCGGTTTCTCGCGGACTACGCCCTCGAGCACGGGTTCCGACCGGATGCCCCGGGCCCCGACACCGGGCGCCGCGTGGCGGTCATCGGCGGTGGGCCGGCGGGCCTCTCCGCGGCCTACTACCTCCGAAAGCTGGGCCACGACGTCACCCTCTTCGAGGCCGAGCGGGAACTCGGCGGCCTGCTCCGCTGGGCCATGCCGCGGTACAAGCTCCCCATAAAGCCCCTCCAGAAGGAGATCCAGGGCATCGTGAACATGGGGGTCCACGTCAAGACCGGCCGGGCCTGGGGCCGCGACTTCACCCTGGCCGATCTCCGGGGGCGCGGGTTCGAGGCCGTCTTCATCGCCACGGGGCTTCCCCGGCAGCGGCCGCTCCAGGTGGCCGGGGCGGAGCACGCCATCGACGGCCTCGCCTATCTCCGGCGGGTGGCCGGCGGGGAACCCGCCCCCGTGGGCGAGCGGGTGCTGGTGGTGGGCGGCGGGGACATCGCCGTGGACGCGGCCAGAAGCGCCCGCCGGAGCGGGGCCGAGGACGTGACCGTGATCTACCCCCGCTCGCGGGTGGAACTCCCCGCCCACCAGCGTGACATCGAGGAGGCCGAGAAGGAGGGGGTCCAGTTCTTCCTCATGGCGACCCCGCTGTCCATATCGAAGCAGGGCGGCAAGGTGGTGGTGGAGATGGCCCGGACCATCCTGGACGAGCCGGACGAAAGGGGCGTCCGGCATCCCGTCCCCATGCCCGGCTCCCGCCTCATCTGGGAGGGCGACGCCGTCATCGCCGCCCTGGGCCAGGAGGGGGACGACGCCTTCCGGAGTTTCGGGGAGATCGAGGCGGAGCTCAAGCTCACCCCCCGCAAGACCATCAAGGCCAATCCCTCCACCATGAAGACCAGCGTGGACGGCATCTTCGCCGGCGGCGACGTCGCCACCGGGCCGCGGACGGTGATCCAGGCCGTGGCGGGCGGGCGGCGGGCCGCCGAGGCCATCCACGAGTACCTCACCGGCGAGAAGGCCGTGCCGGCCGAGAGCCGCTTCAACTTCTCCCGCGGCAAGCGCTTCGAGGACGTCGACATGCACAACTTCGACGGGTACGCCGTCCGGCTCAGCGAGAGCATGCCGGCGCGCCCCGCCGAGCGCCGGGTGGCGGACTTCGACGAGGCGGAGCTCGGCTTCTCCGAGGAGATGGCCCGCCGCGAGGCCAGGCGGTGCCTCCAGTGCGGGTGCCTGGGGCTTTCCAAGTGCACCTTCCGGGAGCTGGCCGACACCTACCGGGTGAACACCGCGAAGGCGCCGGACCGGCTGCGCTTCCCCGTGGACACGGATCACCCCTTCATCACCGTGGATCCCAACAAGTGCGTGGCCTGCGGGCGCTGCGCCCGGAGCTGCCGCTACGGGGCCCTCGATCTCGCCGTGAAGGAGGACCCGGAGACCCAGGCCCTCGCCGAGGTCTCCATCCGGCTCAACGAGCGCTGCGTCTCCTGCGGGGCCTGCGTGGACGCCTGCCCCACCGGCGCCCTCTACAAGAAGGCCGCCGTGGTGCCGCAGACCCCGGACCAGGTCTCCGTGGTCAAGAGCGTCTGCACCTACTGCGGCACCGGGTGCAACCTGGACCTCGTGGTGCGGCAGGGTGCCCTGGTCGAGGTGCGATCGGATGCCGCCGGGCCGCCCAACTGGGGGCAGCTCTGCGTCAAGGGGCGGTTCGGCTATACCTTCTATCGCCACCCGGACCGGCTGACGCGGCCCCTGGTGCGGGACGGCATCGACGAGCCCTTCCGGGAGACCGGCTGGGACGAGGCCCTGGCGCTGGTGGCCGAGCGGTTCGGGGAGATCCGCCGTCGCCACGGCGCCGACGCCCTCGGGGTGCTCTCCTCGTCCCGCTGCACCAACGAGGAGAACTACCTCCTCCAGAAACTGGCGAGGGGGGCCTGGGGCACCAACAACGTCGACAACTGCGCCCGGGTCTGACACGCCCCCTCGGTCAGCGGTCTGCTGGCCACACTGGGAAGCGGGGCGGCCACCACCCCCTTCGAGCAGATCCTCGGGACGGACGTCCTCCTCGTCTGCGGGTCCAACACCACGGAGGCCCATCCCATCGTGGGCCTCAAGGTGCGCGAGGCGGCGGCCCGCGGGACGCGCCTCGTGGTCATCGACCCCCGGCGCACGGAGGTGGCCGCCATCGCCGAGGCGCAGGAAGGGGGCCTGTGGCTGCGGCTGCGGCCGGGCACCAACATCCCGCTCCTGAACGGGCTGCTCCACTGCATCCTCGAGGAAGGCCTCCTCGACACCGCCTTCGTGGAGGCCCGAACGGAGAACCTCGAGGCGGTCCGCGCCCACGTGGCGGACTACCCGCCGGAGAAGGTCGCCGAGATCACCGGGGTGCCGGCCGACGACATCCGGGCGGCGGCCCGTCTCTACGCCGGGGCCGAAAAGGCGCTCATCCTCTACGGGCTCGGCGTGGCCGAGCACAAGGGCGGGACGGCCGGCGTCATGGCCCTGGCGAACCTCGTCCTCGCCACCGGTCACGTCGGCCGGCCCCACACCGGGATCAATCCCCTCCGGGGGCAGAACAACGTCCAGGGCGCCTGCGACATGGGGACCCTGCCCTACGCGTACCCCGGCTACCAGCCCGCCGACGACGCCGAGGTGCTGGAACGCTTCGCCAAGGCCTGGGGCGTGAAGACGCTCCCCGCCCAGGACGGGCTCCTCGAGCCCCAGATGTACGAGGCGGCCATCGAGGGCCGTTTCAAGGGGCTTTACGTGGTGGGCTACGATCCGGCCCAGACGCAGGCCAACGTGGGGCACGTGCACCGGGCGCTCCAGGCCATGGAGTTCGTGGTGGTGCAGGACCTCTTCCTCACCGAGACGGCCCGCTTCGCCCACGTGGTGCTCCCCGCCGCCTGCTTCTACGAGAAGGACGGCACCTTCACCAGCGGGGAGCGGCGCGTGCGCCGGGTCCGAAAGGCCGTGGAGCCGCCCGGTGAGGCCCGGGCCGACTGGGAGATCGTCTGCGCCGTGGCCACCGCCATGGGCTTCCCCATGCACTACGACCATCCTGCGGACATCATGCGGGAGATCGCCTCCCTCACGCCGTCCTACGCGGGGATCTCCTACGACCGGCTCGGGGCGGCGGGCCAGGTCTGGCCGTGCCCCGCGCCGGATCACCCGGGGACGCCGCTCCTCCACTCGGAGTCCTTCCCCCGGGGCAAGGGCCGATTCGCCGTGGTGTCCTACGTCCTCCCGGAGGAGGACGCGGACGACGACTATCCCCTGGTCCTGGTCACCGGGCGGCGGCTCGTCCACTACAACAACGGCTCCATGACCCGCCGGTGCGAGGGCTTCGATCGCCTCGCGGCCCGCGAGACCGTGGAGGTGCACCCCGAGGACGCCGGGCGCCTGGGCCTCACGGACGGCGCCGAGGTGCGGGTGGTCTCGCGGCGGGGCGAGGTGCCCGCCGTGGTGTCGGTCACGCGGCGGAGCCGGCCGGGGTCGGTCTTCATGTCCTTCCACTTCCAGGACAGCCTGACGAACCTCGTCACCAGCCCCGGGTTGGATCCGAAGACGCTGACGCCGGAATACAAGGTCTGCGCGGTCCGCCTGGAACCGGGGGCGTGAGGGAAAGGAAGAGGGCACGATCGCTTCGTGCCTCGCGGAAAGGCGTTGACATCCGGGGACGTCTCCCCTAGGCTCTGATCATTGGAGATGGAGGAGGTGTCCGGTGTCCATTCGCCAGGAAGCTCCCGGCCCTGCGCCGGAGAAAGAGGGGCGTCGATCGCGTGATCGGCGCCCTTTTTCGTCGGCCCCGCCCCCGGATGGGGCCGCTCCCTCGAGAGGTTTCCACGGCAGGAGGTGGTCCCATGAAACGATTTCTTTGTTGCCTGGTTTGGTGGCTCACCGCGGCCTTCCTCGTGCTGGCCTACATCCTCTGCCTCATCGTCTTCGGGATCTTCCTCGGCCCCAGGCGCGCCCACGAGCACTGCCAGCCCATCCTCGACAAGATGCGGCAGCTGGCCGACTGCTGCGCCGGGAAGACCGAGTGAACCGGGACTCGGGGACGCGCGGGTCCTGCCGCTGAATCCCCCTGGCCGTGGCCGTGCTCGTCGGGCTCGGCATCCTGTGGTGGC
Organism: Dissulfurirhabdus thermomarina; assembly: GCF_012979235.1. Lineage (NCBI taxonomy): Bacteria > Pseudomonadati > Thermodesulfobacteriota > Dissulfuribacteria > Dissulfuribacterales > Dissulfuribacteraceae > Dissulfurirhabdus > Dissulfurirhabdus thermomarina. The sequence goes on along the minus strand of NZ_JAATWC010000004.1, from coordinate 36,814 downwards.
TGTGGCGGTAGGTCCGCCGTAGGGCGATCCGGAGATCGGGGGGAACCCTGTCCGGGCCGGGCGGGTCCGTGGGCGGGAGCCGGGCCGAGGGCGGCCGGCGGCGGTTCAGCCCTCCGCCGGGGGGAAGGTGCAGCGGATCTCCCGGGGGGTGATCTCCAGGGTGGCCCCGGCCAGCTCCGCCCAGCGCCGGGCCAGGCGGATGGCCATGGACGGGATGGAGGGCGGCTCGTCCCCGTCTTCGGCCTCCGCCTCGTCCCCGGCGGGGAAGGGGGGGCCGGTGTGGCGGACGGTGAGGTGGGTGCAGCCCCCGTCGCAGGCGCTCTCGAGGTGGAGCTTCCGCTCCTGGGCCTCCCGGAGGAGCTCGGCGCAGCAGGCCAGGAGTGCGTCCACGAGGTTCCGTATGGCCCGCTCCTCGGCCACCACCGCCGGCACGTCCGGGCCGAGCACCACTTCCTTCTCCACCTGGTGCTTGAAGAAGAGGTCCCCTTGCCAGAAGAGGAGCTCGTCCTGGAGGATCTGGTTCAGGAGGGAGGGGCGGACGCCGTCTTCCATGTCCTGGCTCCGCTTCCCGATGACGTTGATCATGTCCTCGAGCCGCCGGAGGGATTCCTCCATCTGGGCCAGCTTGGCCATTCGGCCCTTGGCGCGGTCGACCAGGGCCCGGATGGCCCCGGCCGGGTCCTCCGATTCGGCCAGGGCCTCGATGGCCGCCAGCTCCTGGCCGGCGTCCCGCTTGAAGAGCTCGATCTGCATGGACAGGATCTGCATGGGGCCGTTCATGTTGTGGACGATCCCCTTGACGAACCGGCCGGTCAGCAGATCCTGGAACCGCTGGCAGAAGAAATCCCTCTCGTCGGCGCGGCTGGGCCTGTTCACGGGCGTCTCCCTCCCCTTGACTCCTCAGGCATCCGGTCCCCCCGCGGCCGGGCCGGCGGCCAGGAGGTCCCCCAGGGCCTCCACCACCCGGGGGTCGAACTGCGTTCCGGCGTTGGCCCGGATCTCCGCCAGGGCGTCCTCCGACTCGAGGGCCCGGTGGTAGGGCCGGTCGGATGTCACCGCGTCGTAGGCGTCGGCCACCGAGAGGATCCGCGCCGCGGCGGGGATCTCCCGTCCGCCCAGGCGATCCGGGTAGCCCGTCCCGTCCCAGCGCTCGTGGTGGTGCCGGATGAGGGCCAGGCCCTCGGGTTCGAGATCGAGCCGGGCCACGATCTGCTCGCCGATGACGGGGTGGCGCTGGATGACCCGGTATTCCTCCGGGGTCAGCTTCCCGGGCTTGGTGAGGATGCTGTCCCGGATCCCGATCTTTCCGATGTCGTGGAGGTGCCCGGCGTAGAGGATGGCGTTGCACCGCTGGCTGGAGCTTCCCATGAGCTCCGCCAGGCGCACCGCCATCCGGGTGACCCGCTGGGAGTGGCTCTTGGTGTACGGGTCCCGGGCTTCGAGGGAGCGGATGAGGGCCTCGAGGGTGGCGTGGTGGTTGAGGTGGAGGTTCTGGTAGAGGACCAGGTTCTCGTAGGCCAGGCTCGCCCGCTCGGCCAGGAACTGGAGGGTGGCCAGCGCCCCCTCGGGGAAGGGTTCCGGGTGGGTGGGCGCCGCCACCGAGAGGACCCCGGCCACCTTTTGCCGGCACCTGAGGGGCACGATGAGGCGGTCGTCCCACTCGGACAGGGACGGGGACCGGCCGGGGCCGGTGTCTTGGAGGGCCACGGGGTGGCCGAACCGGGCCACGCTGGCGCAGGGCGCCATGGAGCTGGCCAGGTCGACCCGGACCAGCTCCGGGCGGAAGTCCCCCCGGGCGGCCACCATGTCGAGGTGGGTGCCCGCCTCGTCGAGGGTCCACAGCCGCGCCCGGTCGCTGCCGGTGGCCGCGCAAGCGAGGTTGGTCACCTCGCGGTAGAGTTCCTCCAGGTGCTGGACCTTGCCCAGGGTCTCGCTGATGGTGAAGAGGACGGCCTGTTCCTTGAGGGTGAGCTCGAGCTGGCGGTTGACGTGCTCGAGGGCCTTGTGCATCTCCACCTCGGCCCGGAGGCTCTTCTGCTCCAGGAGGACCCGGCGCTCGAGGGCCGCCCTCTGGACGGCGAGGCGGAGCTGGTCCAGGCGGAAGGGCTTGGTGAGGAAGTCCGAGGCCCCGGCCCGCATGGCCTCCACGGTGACGCCCACCGAGGGGTAGGCCGTGATGACCACCGCCACGATGGAGCGATCCAATTCCTTGACCCGGCGGACGAACTCAACGCCGTTCATGCCGGGCATCATCACGTCGGAGAGAATGGCATCGATCCCGGGGATAGAGCGCAGCCGCTCGAGGCCCTGGTGACCGTCGGCGGCCTCGATCACCTCGCACCCCATGGAACGGAGGCACGAGCCGAGGCTGGCGCGGACGGCCTCGTCGTCGTCCACCACCAGGAGGCGCAGGGGCCCCCCGGCGCCGGTGGCGATCGGAGGTTGTGTTTCCCGGTTGTCGCGGGCGTCCTTCACGGGATGGAGTCGACCTCGTACCGGCGTGCAAAATAACCGCGGGGTCCCTCCCCTTCAAGGGCGGGGGCCCGTGGCGTCGTTCAGACCAGCCGCCCGATGAGCCGCTTCTTCAGGGCGGCGAACTCGTTTTCGTCGATGAGCCCCTGCTGGAGGAGCCGTCCCAGCCGTTCGAGCTCGGACAGGGCCTCGTCCGGGGCGATCTTTTCCGCCTGGAAGTAGGCGGGCGGGAGCCACTCGGTGCCGAAGTAGCTCGGCGGCGCGGGGTGCCGGCCCGCCTCCGGGGCCTTTCCGCCGCCGGGCTCGCCGGGGGTCTCCGGGGCCCCCCGGAGGCGTTCCAGGAGGTAGCGGTTCTCCCGGAGCAGCTGGATGCGCTCGCAGGCGTTGTCCACGCTGATCTTGAGCTCGTCCAGGCGGAAGGGCTTGCGGAGGTAGTCGTAGGCCCCCTCCTTCACGGCCTGGATGGCGGTCTCCAGGGAGGCGTAGCCCGTGATGATGATCACCAGGATCTGGGGATGGAGCCGGCGGGCCTGGTGCAGCACCTCCATGCCGTCCACCCCGGGCATCATGAGGTCTGTGATGAGGAGGTCGTAGGGCCGCTGCTTGAGGAGGCGCAGGGCCTCGGCCCCGTCGTGGACCACCGTGAGTTCGCGGCCCTCCCCGGAGAGGAGCTCGGTGATGAGATCCCCGATGTTCTTGTCGTCCTCCGCGATGAGGATGCGGATCTCGCCGGCGGGGAGGTCGGTGGGGGCCTTGTTCATGGGGCGGTCTTCCTGGGGCCCGGTTCCATGGGCCGCGGCGGGCCCGGTGGACAGACGGTCTTTATCCACGAGTCTCCACGAATGCACTAAGGGGAGGCGATCCCGCCCGGATGGCCGGGACCGGGGCGCGCAGCCTCGTCTCCGGCTCGTCGAGGTCCATCAGGGTATCATGGTGGCCGGGTTTCGTCACGGATCCAGGTTGTGCTCGACGGGTGGAATGGTTATGTTCCTTTCGCGGCGCCGGGGCGTCCGATGACCGGTTTCTCTCCATACCTATCGGCCCCGGGGGGCCGGAACTTGACGAAAAGACACCCGGGGCCGGAGGCCCCGCGCCGGCCGACCTTCCCGGCACCCGGCGGCGGCCGACGACCATGACGCGTTCTCCCTCGACCTCTCCCGAGCCCACCCTCGAACGGCTTGCCGCGGATCCGGAGCGGCTCCTCCGGCTGCCCCCGGCCGAGGCGGAGCGGCTCATGAACGCGCTCTCCCCGGAGGACCAGGCCAGCCTGGTGTTGCTGGCTCCCTGGTCGAGGCGGCAGGAACTCCTCCTCCTCTCCGCCAGATCGGGGGAACTGGTCCCGGGCCTTCCGGTGGAGGAGTTCTTCTGGACCGTGAAGGCCGTGGGGCCGAGGGACGCGCTGCCGCTCCTGCGCCTGGCCGCCCCGGCCCAGCTCCAGTTCATCTTCGACCTCGACTGGTGGCACAAGGACACGCTTCGGCCCGAGAAGGTGGCGGCCTGGCTGATCCTCCTCCTGGAGGCCGGGGAGGATGCGGCGGCGGCCTGGCTGAGGTGGATCGCGGCGCGGGACCTGGAGCTGCTGGCGGCGCTTTTCCGCCTCTTCGCCCGCGTGGAACGCCGGCCGGACGACATGGACTTCATGGAGGCCCGCGATCGGCTCCCGCCCTTCACCCTGGACGACCTCTACTTCGTGGCCTTCCACCGCCAGGAGTGGCAGCCGCTCCTGGCCCGTTACCTGGACCTGCTCCTCCAGTTCGACCCGCCCGCCTACCGGGCGGTGATGGAAGAGCTGGTCTCGGGGCTCCCCACGGAGAACCTCGAGGCGGCCTACCGGTGGCGGGCTGCCCGCCTCGTGGACTTCGGCGTGCCCGAGCACGGCGAGGCCCTGGACATCTACGCGCGCCTGTCTCCCGCCCGGGTCCACCGCCTGACCGCCCTCGAGGCGCGGGCCGCGGCGTCCGGGACCCCCGCCGTGCCGTCCTTCGTCCCCACCCTCTACCTCGGGCCCATGGAGGCGGTGCGCCGGGCCGTGGAGGGGATCGCCGGTACGCCGGCCATGGAGCGGGTGCTCCACGAGTGGGTATGGGCGGCCAACAAGCTCCTCGTGGTGGACGACGTGGACCTCGACGACCCGGCCGCCCTGGAGGAGGCTCTGCGGCGCGTCACCGCCCACGTGAACCTGGGTCTCGAGATCCTCTCCGAGGCTTGGGGCCAGGCCCCCCCGGAGGTCCTGGCCTCGGCCACGGTGGAGGACGTGATCCGCGTGGCCCTCACCCGGGTCCGGGAGGCCGTGGCGGGAGTCCGGCGCCTGCACCAGGCCGGGGTCTTCCCGGAGGGATTGCGCCTCCTCGAGGACGATCTGGCCCAGGCGGTGTCGGGTCTCTTCCGCACGCCGCCCCTCTACTACGACGCCGGGGCCGGGACGCACCGCCCCTTCCAGGACCTCGCCGAGGTCTCCGCCGCCGCTCGGGCCTCCGACCGAGCGGCGGCCTGGTTCGGGCTCGCGGAGGTCCTCTCCCCCCACTGGCGCCGATGGCCGGAGGTCCTGCCCGCCGCAGGGGTGAACCTGGCGGGGCTCCGGGAGCTGACCTGGCCGCGGGGCCTCCTCACCGCCCTGGCCGTCCTGGAACTGGAGGGCATCGCCGAGGTCCGCCCCGTGCCCGAGGAACGGCTGGCCGAGCTGCGGCGGGCCTGGTTCGAATCCGCGCCCGCGGGGCCGGTGCGTCTCCGACCCGGGCTGGCGGCGGATCTGGCCGGTCGCTTCCGGGTCGCCGCCGGAGGGGCGGTTCCGGAAGGGATCCCGCTCCCGGAGATGGTGGCCGAGGCCATGGGCCGCCTCGCTTCGGACTGGGAGGGCCTCGCCTGGGAGACGGCCCCGGACGGCCGCTTCGTCACCGCCCTCCTCGTGGGCCTCGAGGCCGATTGACAGGAACGGCGTTTTCCGGTAACTGTTCGAATCTCTGGTCCGCCATGGAGCTCCAGACGGACCGACGGGCCGCTTCCCGGGGGAATCCGGTGCGAAGCCGGAGCGGGCCCGCCACTGTATGTGGGGACGAAGGCTGCCTCGAGCCACTGCCCGGCCGGCCGGCGGGGCGGGAAGGCGCAGCCGGAGGACGATCCACGAGCCAGGAGACCCCGGGGAGCCGAAACCGACATATGGGTTCCGTTCCGCGTGGTCCCGGAACGGGGCCGCCTGGACAGAACGCGGGCGCTTGGCCGGGGCACCAAGGGCCCTTTTTTTGTTCCTGGGGGTGAACGATCATGGGACGGTGGCTGCGCATGGGGAGACGGCGCCTGCCGTGGGGCGTCCAGGCATGCCTGGCATGCCTGGCATGCCTGGCCGGGCTCGCCCCGGCGGCCGGGTCCGCCGCGGCGGTTCGGGTGGTGGACGACCTCGGCACCGATGTGGTCCTCGAGCGGCCCGCCGGGCGCATCGTGTGCCTCTACGGCGGGCTCACCGAGATCGTCTGCGCCCTCGGCCTCGACGGGGCCTTGGTCGGCTGCACCCGGGGCGAGACCTACCCGCCCTCGGTCCGGGCGAAGCCCCGGGTCGGCACCCACCTGCGGCCCAACCTCGAGCTGATCCTGGGGCTGGCGCCCGACCTCGTGCTCCAGGGCGGCGGCCGGGCCGAGGCCGCCGTGACCGTGGCCCGGCTCCGGGCCCGGGGGATCCCGGCGGCCGTCTTCAACCCGGCCGACTTCGAGGGCCTCTTCTCCACCATCCGGCGCATCGGCGTGCTCACCGGCCGGCCGGCCGCCGCCCGGCGCCTGGTGGCCGACATGGAGCGGCGGCTCCAGGCGGTCCGGGCCTTGGTGCCCCGGGGCGCCCCGCGCCCGAAGGTCTTCTTCGAGGTCAACGAGACCTCCCTCATCGCCGCGGGGGCCCGGAGCATCGTGGACGCCGTCATCGAGCAGGCGGGCGGGCGGAACGTGGTCCGCGTCCCCAAGCGCCTGGTGCGGTGCGACCTCGAGTTCCTGCTGGCCGCGGCGCCGGACGTCTACGTGATCCAGGAGGGGGTCATGAACCCGGCTCCGTCGGATCCCCGGCGGCGGCCGAACTTCGCCCTCCTGCCTGCGGTCCGGGCCGGCCGGATCCTCCGGGTGGACGAGGCCCTCTTCTCGCGGCCGGGGCCCCGGTCCGTGCAGGCCGTGGAGCTCCTCCACGCCTTCCTCTACCCCCGGGCGGCCGAGGTGGCGCCGTGAGCCCAGGCCCCGCGGGATACGGCCGCTTCTACGGGGTGGGCGTGGGCCCCGGCGACCCCGAGCTCATCACCGTCCGGGCCGCCCGGGTCCTGGGCCGGGTGGACGTGGTCTTCAGCGCCTGCGCTCACGGGGACGGCGAGAGCCTGGCCCGGCGGATCGCCGAGCCGTACCTGGCGCCCTCCGCCCGGGTGGTGCCGCTCCATTTTCCCATGACCCGGAACCGGCGCGAGGTGGAGGCGGCCTGGGACGAAAACGCCCGCCGGGTGCTCGGCGTCCTCGAGGCCCCGGCCGACGCCGCCTTCATCACCCTGGGCGATCCCAGCACCTTTTCCACATTCACCTACCTGTGGCGGCGCCTTTCGGCCCTGGCACCGGGTCTCGAGGCGGAGGTGGTGCCGGGGATCACCTCCTACCAGGCCGCCGCCGCCCAGGCCGGCGAGCCCCTGGCCGAGGGGGAGGAATCCCTGGTGATCGTCTCCGGCGCCAAGGGCGGGGCCCAGGTGGAGCGCTTCCGGGCCCTGGCCGACAACCTCGTGGTCCTCAAGGTCTACCGGCGGGCCGAGGAGGTCGCCCGGGCGCTCCGGGAGGGGAGCGAACTCGAGGGGGTGGTGGTGAGCCGGTGCGGGCTCCCGGGGGAGCGGGTGCACCGGGGCCTCGATGCCCTGACCGCCGGAAGCGATTCCTACTATACCCTGGTCATCGCCAAGAACCGGCGCCGGCGGGAGTGGCCGCTGGCCTGAGGGGGCGGGGCTAGATGGGGCAGGACTCGGCCTGCCTCGGGGCCTCCCGGCGGATGGTCTCCACGATCTGCCCGGGGTCGTCCAGGATCTGGAAGAGCGACAGGTCTCCCGGGGAGATCATGCCCCGCGCCCGCATCTCCGTTTCCATCCACTTCAGGAGGCCCTTCCAGTAGTCGCTGCCCACGAGGATGATGGGGAAGGGCTTGATCTTCCGCGTCTGGACCAGGGTGACCGCCTCGAAGAACTCGTCCAGGGTGCCGAATCCGCCCGGCAGGCAGACGAAGGCCACGGCGTACTTCACCAGCATGACCTTGCGCACGAAGAAGTAGCGGAAGTCCAGGTGCATGGTGGCGTAGGGGTTGGGCCGCTGCTCGTGGGGGAGCCGGATGTTGAGGCCGATGGAGCGGCCCCCGGCCTCGGCGGCCCCCTTGTTGGCGGCCTCCATGACGCCGGGGCCGCCCCCGGTGACCACCGAGTAGCCCGCCTTGGCCAACTCCCGCGCGATGGTTTCCGCCGTCTGGTAGCAGGTGCTGTCGGGCTTGGCCCGGGCCGAGCCGAAGATGGAGACCGCGGGGTAGATCCGGCAGAGGGCCTCGAAACCGTCCACGAACTCCGCCAGGATCCGGAAGAGCCGCCAGCTCTCCGTGGCGCTCAATCCGTTCAGGACGTACTGGTTCTGCTGGTTGTCGTGCTCGGTGCTCATGGTGCGTCGTCGTTCCCGGCGGGCCGGCCGGCGGGCGGGCGGGCGAACTCCGCCAAGACCCGGTAGGAGGCCGGCATCCGCTGGAGATGATGGCAATGGAGCCGCCGGAGCAGTCGCAGGCCTTCCTCGAGGGTGGCCGGCGAGATGCGCAGGCGGTCCAGTCTCTCCATCGGCTTGGCGGCCAGATGGGATAAGGTCCGAAGGGTGCCGGCGCTCACCCGGAGGGCCGGGTCCTCCCCGGGGCGGCAGCAGACGGGCCCTCCGCCTTCGAGGCTGAAGGGGAGGTCCACCCCGGCGGCCGGCCGGCCGCACCGGGGGCACCGGTCCCACGTGGGACCGTAGCCCGCCAGGGCGAGGACCCTGGCCTGGAACCAGAGGGAGAGGCGGGCCGGGTCGGCGCCGGGGGCCGCCAGGGCCCGGACGAGGTCGTCCAGGAGCCGGTAGGCTCCCGGCTGCGGGTCGCCCTCCCGGAACCACAGGTCCGCCAACTCGCCGCAGAGGGCCGCGTGGGGGTAGGCCTCGAACCGGGCGGCGAAGTCCGGCGGCGAGGCCAGGACGTCGGCCCCGTCGAGGCGGCCGAGCCCCGAGGTCCGCGGCGGGGCCACCCGGGCGCAGATCCGGGTGAAGGGCTCCAGGGCGTTCAGGAAGCGGCGCCGGCTCCGCTTGGCGCCCTTGGCCACCACCCGGGTCTTGCCCGCTTCCAGGGTGAAGAGGGTGACCAGGCGGTCGGATTCGCCGAGGTCGCGGCCCCCGATCACGATGGCGGACAGCACGAGGAGATCAGGCATGGCACGGTGGCGGGGTCGGGCCCGGCCGGGGGGTCACAGGAGGATCCGGATGGCCGCCTTCTTTCGAAGCTCCCGGACCCATTCCTCCAGCCGCCTCTCGAACTGGCGCTGGTAGAGCCGGGCACGAACCTTCTCCTCCAAAAGCCGCCGGGCGGCCTCCGGGCCGCGCAGGACCTCCTGGAGCTGGAAGATCTGGAACCCGGACGGGGTCAGCACCACCGGGCTGTGGCCCCCCGCCGGGAGGTGTTCCACCACCCGGCGGATCTCCGGGGAGAGGTCCTCCGGGGAAAAGGCTCCGAGATAGCCTCCGTCCTGCCCGGTGGGGGCGTCGGAGTAGCGGGCGGCCAGCGCCGCGAAGTCTTCGCCCGCATCCAGGGCCTTCAGGGCCGCCTCGGCGCGGCGGCGGGCCTCGGCCTCGGCTTCCGGTCCTTGGCCCCGGGGCATGAAGAGGATGTGGCGCAGCACGTACTGGGGCCCTTTCGGGGCCTTCGGGGTCTTTTCCGGCGGCAGCTCCCGGATGGCGGCCTCCACGTCGGCGGGGGTGACCACCACCTGGGACCGGACCCGGAAGTTGACCACCCGCGCCCGCAGGATCTGGTTCTTCAACTCCGATTCGTAGCGCTCCCGGTCGATGCCCTGGCGGGCCAGCTCCTGCAGCATGGCCTCCACCGTGGTCCCGTTGCTCTTGGCGATCCGGGCCATGGTGTCCCGGACCTCGGCGTCGGAGACCTCGATGTGGAGCCGCTTGGCCTCCTCGGTCACCAGGATGTCGTCCACCATGCGGTCGAGGACCTCGGCGAGGACCCGACGGCGGTCGGTGCGGCCGGCGGCCGCCAGGGCGGGCCGGGCCTTCTCCTCCAGCTCCGAGAGGGTGATGGCCTGGTCGTTCACCACGGCCACGATGCGGTCCACGGTATGGCCGGCGCGGGCGGCGGAGGCCGGGGCCAGGGCCAGGAGGAGGACGGCGCCCAGGAGGCGGAGGGTTCCGGTCGGGAGGGCGGGCAGGCGCATGCGAGGGATCATCCGCACTATGTAGCTTTTTCGGGCACGGCCTGCAAGGCGCGGGCGGCGGCCGCCAGGAGGTCCTCCCCCGGCGCGGGGCGGAAGAAGACCTTGAGCCGGCCGTCCGGGAGCGGCCGGAGGGAGGCGTCGGAGCGGACCCGCCGGAGGAGCCCGTCGGGGTCGGGTGGGCCCGCCGGGGTGAAGGCGAGGACGAGCTGGTGGGACCATCGCTGCCGCGTGGCCCGGTCCCGGGGCTCGGTGCAGTCGAGGCGCGCCACGTTCCGTGCGGCGAGGTCCCGCTTGAGGGCCATGACCCGGAGCATGGCCGTCACCTCGGGCGGGGGGGCGCCGAAGCGATCCTCCAGTTCGTCGGCGAGGTCCGCGAAGTCGGCCTCGTCCGCCAGCCGGGCCATCCGGCGGTAGAGGGCCAGGCGCTGTTCCACGTCCGGGACGTAGTCCTCCGGGATGAAGGCCGGGACCGGGAGGTGCACCTCCGGGTCGATCCGCTCCCCGGCGGGTTCGCCGCGGATCTCTTCCACCGCCTGCTGGAGAAGCTCCAGGAACATCTCGTAGCCGACCTCGGCCACGTGGCCCGATTGCGAGACGCCCAGGATGTTGCCCGCGCCCCGGATCTGGAGGTCGCGCATGGCCAGGCGGTAGCCGCCGCCGAGCTCCGACAGTTCCATGATGGCCCGGAGGCGCTTTCGGGCCTCGGGTGCCAGGTCTCCCAGTCGGGGGACCAGGAGGTAGGCGTAGGCCTGCTCCCGGGCGCGGCCCACCCGTCCCCGCAGCTGGTAGAGGTCGGCGAGGCCGATGCGGTCGGCCCGGTTGATGACGATGGTGTTGGCCGAGGGGATGTCGATGCCCGACTCGATGATGGTGGTGCAGACCAGGCAGTCGATCTCGCCCTTCAGGAAGGCGAGCATGATGTCTTCGAGCTGCGTGGCGGGCATGCGTCCGTGGGCGGTGCGGATCCGGGCCCCGGGGACGAGGCGCCCCAGGTGCTCCGCCAGGCGTTCCAGGCCCTGGATCCGGTTGTGGACGAAGTAGACCTGGCCGCCGCGGTCGAGTTCCCGGGTGAGGGCTTCCCGGAGGACGGCGTCGTCGGCCTCGGCGAGGAAGGTCTTCACCGGGAGCCGGTCCCGCGGCGGGGTGTCGATGACCGAGAGGTCCCGGAGCCCGAGGAAGGAGAGCTGGAGGGTCCGGGGGATGGGGGTGGCCGTGAGGGTGAGGCAGTCCACGGTCTCGCGCAGGCGCTTGAGCCGCTCCTTGTGGCGGACGCCGAAGCGGTGCTCCTCGTCGATGACCACGAGGCCGAGATCGGCGAACCGGACATCGGGCTGGAGGAGACGGTGGGTTCCGATGACCACGTCGATCTCGCCCGAGGCCACGCCCGCCAGGACCCGCCGCTGTTCGGCGGGGGGCTTGAGCCGGGAGAGGGCGCCCACCTTCACCGGGAAGGCGCGGAACCTGTCCCGGAAGGTGCGCTCGTGCTGCTCGGCCAGGAGAGTGGTGGGCACGAGGACCGCCGCCTGCCGGCCGTCCACCACGGCCTTCATCACGGCCCGGAGGGCCACCTCGGTCTTGCCGTAGCCCACGTCGCCGCAGACCAGGCGGTCCATGGGGCGCTCGGAGGTCATGTCCGAGAGGACGTCCTCGATGGCGGCCGCCTGGTGCGGGGTCTCCTCGTAGGGGAAGGCGGCCTCGAACTGGCGGAAGAGGGTGTCCGGCGGGGAGAAGGCGGTCCCGCTCCGGACCCGGCGGGCGGCGTAGAGCTCCACCAGTTCGTGGGCGATCTCGCGGACGGCCTTTCGGACCCGGCCGCGGGCGGCGGGCCACCGGGTGCCGCCGAGGCGGTCGAGCCTCGGTTCCCGTCCCTCCACGCCGACGTACTTTTGGATGAGGGCGAGGCGATCCACCGGGAGGTAGAGCTTGTCCTCGTCCCGGAACTCGAGGAGGAGGTATTCCCCCGGCACGCCCCCGGCCTCGAGGTGCACCAGGCCCTGGAAGCGCGCGATACCGTGGTCCCTGTGGACCACGTACTCGCCGGGCCTGAGGTCCTCGAAGGCGAGGGTCTCGCCCCCGGCCTCGGCGCGCCGGCGGGCCCGGCGCGGCCGCCGGCCGCCGAGGAGTTCGTCCTCGGTGAGGACCACCAGGGCCTCGCCCGGCAGCATGAACCCGCAGGTGAGGGGGCCCGAGCGCAGGTGGAGTCCTGGGGCGGCCGGCACCACCTCCGCCGTCTCCGGGGCGGGGGAGAGCCCGTGGTGGGCCAGGAGCCGCGCCAGCCGCTGCCGCTGCCGCTCCCCCGGGGTCACCAGCACCACCCGGTCGCCGGCCTCGATCCAGGACCGGAGGCGGTCGAAGGCCGGGCCCGCCGGGTCGGCCGCCGCCCCGGCGGGCGGCGGCGCGGGTGGCTCGGGGAGCCTGGAGCGGATCTCGATGACGCCGTCTTCCCGGCTTCGGGGGCCGAGCCCGGAGAGGCGCCAGCGGGGAGACGCCTCCAGGGCTCGGTGGAGCTGGGCCGGGGAGAGGAAGAGCGCCTCCAGGTCCGAGAGGACCCGGTGCTCCGCCGCCGCCAGGTCGTGGTTCCGGGAGGCCCGCTCCCAGAAGGCCTCGGCGGCGGCCGCCACCGCCTCGGGCTCGTCCAGGAGGACGGGGGTCCCGGGGGGGAGGTAGGCCAGGGGCGGCGGCGGGTCGGGGTGCAGCAGGGGGAGGAGGATTTCCGAGCCCTCCGCGAGGCGGCAGGACTCGATCCGCTGCAGGAGCTCGTGGACCTTCCGGGCCGGCCAGCCGCGGTCGCCCGCGACCCGGACCACCCGGTCTTGAACGGCCTGGAGGTCCGCCTCGCGGCAGCCCGGCAGGAAGACCTCCGCGGCGGGGAGGATCACCGCCTCCGGGAGGTGGTGGAGGGTCCGCTGCGTGAGGGGATCGAAGGCCCGGATCTCTTCCACCTGGTCCCCGAAGAAGTCCAGCCGGATGGGCCGGTCGTGGAGGGGCGGGAAGAGGTCCAGGAGGCTGCCGCGCACGCTGAACTCGCCCGGGGCCTGGACCAGGCGGGTGCGCTGGTAGCCCCGGGCCACCAACCAGGCGGTGAGCCCGTCGCGGTCCGCTTCCTCGCCGGCGGCCACGTATTCCACCTCGGCGAGGAGGACCTCCGGTGGCAGGGTGCGGCGGAGCAGGGCCTGGACCGGCGCGATCACCACCCGGAAGCCCTCGCCGGTCGCGGCCTGGTAGAGGGTCCCCACCCGCCGGGCCGCGATCTCCGGGGCCGGCATCATGGGGACGAAGGGCAGGGCCTCGGGCGCGGGGAAGGGCAGGACCGGGGCCGATGTGAAGAAGGCCAGATCCGCCGCCGCCTGTTCGGCCCGGGCGGGGTCGGCCGTCACCCAGAGCACGGGGCGGCGGAGGCGGCCCGCCAGGCGCGAGAGGATCCATGCCGGGGCCGAGCCGGCCAGGCCGGTGACGTCCACCGCCCGGGAGGGCGGCGAGGGGCCGGCGAGCAGGTGGTCCAGGAGGCGATCGGTGTTCACGGTCGGCGTGATGCCGGGCGCGGGAAGGTGCAGGGGAAGCGGCCCGGCCGGGTCGGGCATGATACCGCGGCCCGGCGGAGATTGCGAGGCGGCCGCCGGGGCCCTACCCGGGACAGATCTCCCGCCAGGCCTCGAAGAAGGCGGCGGCGGCGCGCTGGGCCAGGGACCGGTCGTCGAGGGCCTCGGCGAGCCAATCGGCCAGCCCGGTCTCCATGGGGGCGCCCGGCGCCGGCCCGGGGAGCGGGAAGAGGCCGAAGTGGTCCCGGAAGAGCTCGTAGTTGGTCATGAAGTGGGTCGAGAAGTACTCGTGGGCGGGGGCAGGTATGATGTCTTGCTTGAAGAATTTTCTATAACTCAGCCTTGCAAGGTAAGAACCTATCTCCAGTACCCGGTCGTCGGCCGCCTCCATGGTCATTTGGAGGGCGAGGCGCCGGTGGACGAGGTGGAGGGCCGCGTGGACCAGGGCCAGGAGCAGGCGTTGGCGGAGGGGTTCGGGGAAGGGGTCCGCGGCGGCGAGGACGGCTTCCGTGCAACCGGCGGCCGTGCGGAAGACCGTTTCGGCCAGCCGGTTGGGATCTTCCGATGCCAGGTCGGGCCCGAGGCCGGCGGCGGGCCGGGGGCCGCCGCCGGTGATGTCGCCCTTACGCGCCATGGGAACGGCGGCGGGCCGCCGCAGCGGCGGCCCCCGGGGCCGGGCAGGGTGCCTTCCGGGGGGCGGCGCGGTGGGAGCCTTGGATCATGGAAGCGACCTCGGACGATGTGGATTCTCCGGGGCCGCCGGCCCCGGGCGGCGTCGGGGCCTCCGCGGCGGCGGCCCGCCGCGATGCCCCGAGCCTCCGGCGCATCATGCCAAGTTTGTCACGTTTTGGCAACGGCTTAGGCGGGGACGGCCGCGGGGCGTTCACAGGGCCGCCATGGCCTCGCAGAGGCACAGGTACCCCTCCGGCGGCACCGTTTCCGGGCGCTGGCCCGGGTCGAGGCCGCAGGCGGCGAGGCAGCGCTCGAGCCTGTCCCCCGGGATCCCGTCGATGCCGGCGAGGGCGTTCCGGAGGGTCTTTCGCCGCTTCTGGAAGGCCGCCCGGACGAGACGCCGGAGGCGGTCGGGGTGGCGGACCTGGAAGGGCGGATCCCGGAAGTCGATGTCCAGGACCGTGGAGCGGACCTTCGGGCGGGGCCGGAAGGCCTCCGGCGGCAGTTCCATGAGCCGGGCGAGGCGGCAGGAGAGACCGAGCAGCACGGTGAGGATGCCGTAGTCCTTGCCTCCCGGGGCGGCGAGGAGGCGGTCGGCCACCTCCTTCTGGAACATGAGGGTGGCCCGCCGGACCACCCGGCGCGATTCCCAGAGCCGGAACAGCACCTGTGTGGAGATGTTGTAGGGGAGGTTGCCGAAGAGGCGGAGGGGCCCGCCGAGTTCTTCGGCCAGGCCGGGGAGGTCCGCCTCGAGGATGTCGGCGTGGCGGACCTCCACGTTGGCGGGAAGATCGCCCTCGGCCGCGAGCCACTCCACGAGCCGGCGGTCCACCTCGATTCCCACGACACGCCCGGCCACCCGGGCCAGTTCCCGGGTCAGCGCCCCGAGGCCCACCCCGATCTCCACCACGGTCTCCCCGGGCCGGAGCCCGGAGCGCTCCACGATGGCCCGGACGGTGTGGCCGTGGACCAGGAAGTTCTGGCCCAGGGCGCGGCGCGGAAGCGGCGGACGGGGGGAAGTCATCCGCGGCGGCCGGGCGGGAGGGAGGGCGGCCCGGCGCCGGAGACCCGCCGGTTCCGGTGCCTCCGGTAGGCCCGGTAGACCCAGAGGAAGCCCGCGTAGCCCACCGCACCGCCCGGCAGCGCCATGGCCACGCCCCCGACCATCATGCAGCGGATCAGGGTGCCGCCGGCGTGGAAGAAGGCCGAGGCGGCGGTCACGACGTCGGCGGATTCCACGGCCGCCGCCAGGAGCCGGGCCTCCGAGGCGTCGAACCGGGCCCCGGTGAGCACGGCGCCGATCTTCCAGGCGGCCAGGTACTGGAAGGGGATGGTCACCGGGTTGCTCACCAGCCAGCTGGCGATGACCGCGGCGATGAGGTTGCCGCCCAGGAGGCCGCAGAGCACCACGATCAGCACGGTGTGGAAGGGGATGGTGGGGGTGAGGGCCACGGCGATGCCCACGGCGACCCCCCGGGCCAGGAAACACGGGTCGCCCTGGAGCCGGAGCAGGCGGAGCCAGTAGTAACGGAGGAATCGGGTCGGTGCCAGCCGGGTGGGAGGCGGCGTTGGCTTCGGCGGGGTGTCGTCCGGGTGATCCATGTGCGCGGAGCCGGGTCTCAGCGGCGATGGCGTCACGAAGGACCGCAGGCGCCGGATGTCCCCCTCTCCGCGGCGGATTTCGGGTACGCTGCGTTTCCTGCGGTGCTCGCGCCCTGAACGGGCGATTTTCGTTTCGCCATCCACGCTGTCCGAAGGCGTTGCGAGGCCGTCACCGAGGCAACCGAGAGAAGGCGTCGATGTCGGCCTCCGGCGCCGGGCCCTCCCGGAACCGGTGGTATCCGGCCATGGCGATCATGGCGGCGTTGTCTGTACACAGGGCCTCCGGCGGGAAGAAGACGGTGAACCCCTCCGGGGCGGCCCGCTCGCGGAAGGCCGCCCGGAGCCTCCGGTTGGCGGCCACGCCCCCGCAGACTACCAGATTTTTCACACCGTGGCGACGGGCGGCGGCCAGGGTCTTCTCCACCAGGACGTCCACCACGGCCTCCTGGAAGGAGGCGCAGACGTCGGCCACGGCGGCCGCCCGGTCCCGGAGGCCCTCCACCCGGGTCCGGACCGCCGTCTTCAGGCCGCTGAAGCTGAAGTCGAAGGGGCTTTCGGGGAGGCGCGCCCGGGGGAAGTCGAAGGCGGCCGGGTCGCCCCCCTCGGCCCGTTTCGCGATCTCGGGGCCGCCGGGATAGCCGAGCCCGAGGAGCTTGGCCACCTTGTCGAAGGCCTCGCCGGCGGCGTCGTCCCGGGTGTGGCCCAGCAGCTCCGCCGAGGCCGGGCCCCGGACCAGGTAGAGGCTGGTGTGGCCCCCCGAGACCACGAGGCCCACGTGGGGCCATCCGGGCCGGGGATCCCCGAGGTGGACGGCGGCCAGGTGGCCCTGGACGTGGTTGACGCCCACGAGGGGCAGGCGCCGGGCACGGGCGAGGGCCTTGGCGAAGGAGAGGGTCACCACCAGGGAGCCGATGAGGCCGGGGCCCTGGGTGACC
Organism: Dissulfurirhabdus thermomarina; assembly: GCF_012979235.1. NCBI lineage: Bacteria > Pseudomonadati > Thermodesulfobacteriota > Dissulfuribacteria > Dissulfuribacterales > Dissulfuribacteraceae > Dissulfurirhabdus > Dissulfurirhabdus thermomarina. The sequence goes on along the minus strand of NZ_JAATWC010000004.1, from coordinate 20,149 downwards.
GCGAGGCCCGTGATGTCGCCGATGTCCACCCCGGCGCCCCGGAGGGTCTCCGAGACCACCGGGACCAGGGCCTCGAGGTGACGCCGCGAGGCGAGCTCCGGGACGATCCCGCCGTAGGGCCGGTGGACCTCCACCTGGGAGGCCACCACGGAGGCGAGCAGCCGCCGGCCCTCGAGGAGGACCGCGGCGGCGGTCTCGTCACAGGAGCTTTCGAGGGCGAGAATGAGGTGTTCCGGGGGAGGGGCCATGGCGCCCATATTGCCGGGTGGCGCCGGGCGGTGCAAGCAGAGGGGGCGGGAGGGCTTCAGGAGACGGCCTCGGCGAAGACCCGCCCGCCGGACTGACCGGTGATGCGTACCCGGAGACGGCGCCCGCCGTGGTCCGTGCCGGCGGCGAGCCCGGAAAGGTGCACCCGGACGTAGTTGGGTGTCGTCCCGCGCCAGAGGCCCGTGGCGGGGTCCACGTCCTCCACCAGGCAGGAGGTGGTGCGGCCCACCTGGGCCTCGTGGAAGGCGGTCCGCTTCGTCTCGCCCAGGGCCCGGACCGCCCGGACCCGGGCCTTCTTGACCGCCGACGGGACCTGCCCCGGCAGAGCGGCCGCCAGGGTGCCCGGGCGGGCCGAGTAGGGGAAGGCGTGCACGTAGGTGACGGGCAGCCCCTCGAGGAAGGAGAGGGTCTCCAGAAAGTCGGCGTCCTCTTCGCCGGGGAACCCCACCAGGACGTCGGCGCCGATGGCCGCCCGGGGCATGGCCTCCCGGAGGCGGTGGAGGCGCTCGGCGTATTCCCCGGGGGTGTAGCGCCGGTTCATCCGAGCCAGGATCCGGGCGCTGCCGCTCTGGAGCGGGACGTGCCAGTGGGGGGCCAGGTTCGGGGTCCCGGCGGCCCAGTGGACCAGGGTGTCGGTGATCTCCAGGGGTTCCAGGCTGCTCAGGCGGAAGAGGACCTCCGGGAAGGCCGGCGCCAGCTCCCGGAGGAGATCCAGGAGGACCCGGCGGGGGGAGAGGTCCTGGCCGTAGGCCCCCAGGTGGATGCCGGTGAGGACCACCTCCCGTACCCCGGCCCGGGCGAAGCTCTCCACCTGGCGGTGGACCAGTTCCGGCGGGAGACTCCGGCTGTGTCCGCGGGCGAAGGGGACGATGCAGTAGGAGCAGAAGGCGTCGCAACCGTCCTGGACGCGGACGAAGGCCCGGGTCCGCGCGGGCGGGCGCCGGAGGAGGCGCCGGGGAATCTCGCGGATCCGGCCGATCTCCCCCACGTAGAACTCGAGGCAGTCCTCGGAGGCCGAGGCCAGCTCGGCGAGCTGGGCCTTGAAGTCGTTGCCCACGAGGCAGATGGCCCCCGGGACCTCGTCGAGGATCCGCTGGGCGTCCACCTGGACCTGGCAGCCCGTGGCCACCACCCGGGCCGCGGGGTTCCGGCGCCGGGCCGCTCGAAGGGCCTGGCGTCCCTGGGCGGCGGCCCTGGCCGTGACCGCGCAGGTGTTGACCACGTAGAGATCGGCGGCCTCCCGGAAGGGGACCACGAGGGCACCCCGGTCTTCGAAGGCCTCCGCGATGGCGGCGGACTCGTACTGGTTCACCTTGCAACCTAGGGTGAAGATCGCTACCCGCATATTTCACCGCCGCCGAGCACCATGTCGTCCTCGTAAAATACCGCAAACTGGCCGGGCGTGACAGCCCGCGCCGGAGCGAGGAACCGGACCCGGACGCGCCCCCCCGCCTCCGGGTGGAGCCGCGCGGGCAGCCCCCCGTGCCGGGAGCGGATCCGGACCCGGGCCGGGGCCCCGGGCCGGGGCGGTGCGAGCCAGTTCACGCCCCGGGCCGTGAGCTCCCGGCACAGGAGGTCCTCGGCCTTTCCCACCACCAGTCGGTGCGCCGCCGGCTCCAGGCGGACCACGTAGTAGGGGGTGGCGTCCGGGAGGCCGATCCCCCGCCGCTGGCCCACGGTGAAGCGGTAGAGGCCGTCGTGGCGCCCGAGCACCCGGCCCCGCACGTCCACCACGGGGCCGGGGCGGGCGATGTCCGGGACCCGTTCCCGGAGGAAGTCCCGGTAGTCGCCCCGGAGGAAGCAGATCTCCTGGCTCTCGGGGGCGGTGTAACGGGCGAGGCCGGCCCGGCGGGCGAGGGCCCGGACCTCGGTCTTGGCGAGGTCGCCGAGGGGAAGGCACAGGCGCGGGAGGGCGCCCGGGGCGACGGCGTGGAGGAAGTAGGACTGGTCCTTGGCCCGGTCCCGGCCCTCGAGGAGCCGGGAGACGCCTTCGCGGCGTTCGACCCGGGCGTAGTGCCCGGTGGCGAAGGCGCCGAGGCCCAGCCGGTCCGCGGCCTCGAGGCCCGCGGCCACCTTGATCCTCGGGTTGCACAGCACGCAGGGGTTCGGGGTGCGGCCGGAGCGGTAGGCCGCCACGAAGGGATCGATCACCTCGCGGGCGAAGCGCTCGGTGAGGTCGCTTTCGTGGAGGGGGATGCCGAGGCGGGCCGCCACGGCCCGGGCCGCTTCGCGCGACGCCCGGGCGGCGGGCGTGTCCGCGAGCCGGAGGTGGAACCCCTCCACCCGTCGGCCGGCCTCGAGGAGCCGCCAGGCGGCCACCGCGCTGTCCACCCCGCCGCTCAGGGCGACGAGGACGCTCTCGGGTTCGGGCACGGACACCTCGACGAAGGGAGGGCGGCGCTCAGGCCAGGACGGACTCCTTGTCCAGGCGGATCTCCATGGCGCGGACGGGGCAGACGCTCACGCAGAGCTCGCACCCTGAGCACCGCTTGGGATCGAAGCCGACCTCCATGGTGGCCGGGTCGAGAAAGAGGGCATGGGTGGGGCAGATGCCCGTGCAGGCCCCGCACTGGATGCAGGTCTCGGTGCGGCGCCGGATCTGCTGGGCCACGGACTTCACGTTCACCCCGCGGGAGCGGAGGTACTTGAGGCCCTGGCTGACGTTCTTCTTGTGGCCGGAGATCTCGATGACCATGAGGCCGTCCTGGCCGGGCAGGACGGTGGCCTTGAGGATGTTGAAACAGAGATCGTAGTCCCGGCTCAGGTTGCAGACCAGGGGCTGGTCCGTGATCTCCCTGGGGAAGCGAAGCACCAGCATCCGCGTGTACATGGCGAACCTCCGTTCCGGACCGGCGCCCCCGATGTCAAACCGGCCGCGTGGTCAACATATTTTTAAATTAAACCCTTTTCCGGGATCCTGCACCCGGTGCCCGGGCCCCGTGGCGGTTTCCGCCCGGCCGTCCTATCCTGAAGGTGTCAGGAGGCCGCCATGGATAGCCGAGACATCGCCAAGACCTTCCGGGACATGGCCCGGCTCCTCGAGGTGGAGGGCGCCAACCCCTTCCGCGTCCGGGCCTACCAGCGGGCCGCGGACGCCCTGGAGGAACTGGGCCCCGACCTTCCCCGGGTGGTCGAGGCGGGCGGCCTCACCGAGATCCCCGGCATCGGGCGGGACCTGGCCGCCAAGGTCCGGGAGGCGCTCGAGACGGGGCGGATCCGGGAATACGACGAGCTCGCCCGGCGGGTGCCCGCAGGACTTCTCCAGGTGCTGGCCGTCCCGGGGGTCGGCCCCAGGAAGGCGCGGCTCTTCTTCGATCGCCTGGGGGTGGCCTCCCTCGAGGCCCTGGAGGCGGCCGCCCGGGAGGGGCGGCTCCGGGAGCTGCCGGGGGTGGGGGCGCGGACCGAGGAGCGGATCCTGAAGGGGATCGCCCTGGTCCGGGCCGGCATGGCACGGCGGCCCATCGGCACGGTCATGCCCGTGGCCCGGGCCCTGGCCGGCGCCCTCCGGGCCGTTCCGGGGGTGCACCGGGTGACCGTCGCCGGAAGCCTCCGCCGCTGCCGCGAGACGGTGAAGGACGTCGACCTCCTGGCCGAGGCGGAGGCGCCCGAGGCGGTCTCGGCGGCCCTGGCGAGGTTGCCCGGGGTCGCGGAGGTGCTGCTCTCCGGCCCCACCCGGACCAGCATCCGCCTGGAGGACGGGCTCCAGGTGGACCTCCGCTTCGTCCCGCGGGCGTCCTACGGCGCGGCCCTCTGCTATTTCACCGGGTCCCAGGCCCACAACGTCCGCCTGCGGGAGCTGGCGGTCCGAAAGGGGCTCAAGGTCAACGAGTACGGGGTGAGCCGGGCGGGGGTCACGCTGGGAGGCGAGCGGGAGGAGGATGTCTACGCCGCCCTGGGGCTCGACTGGATCCCTCCCGAACTCCGGGAGGACCGGGGGGAGATCGAGGCGGCCCAGGCGCACCGGCTTCCAAGGCTGGTGACGCCGGCCGACATCCGGGGCGACGGGCACGTCCACTCCCGCTACAGCGACGGGGCCGCCACCCTCGAGGAGATCCGGGCGGCGGCCGCGGCCCGGGGGCTCGAGTGGGTGATCGTCTGCGACCACTCCCGGTCCCTCCGGATCGCCGGCGGACTCAGCGAGGAGCGGCTCCGGGAGAAGACCGCCGAGATCCGCCGCCTCAACCGGTCACGGTCCCCCGGCGACCCGGTGCTCTTCTGCGGGGTGGAGGTGGAGATCCTGCCGGACGGGGGCCTGGACTACCCCGACCCCGTCCTGGACGAGGTGGACTGGGTCCTGGCCGCGGTGCACACCGGATTCGGGCAGGACCGGGCCAGGGTCACGGACCGCATGATCGCCGCCGTGTCCCATCCCCGGGTCCACTGCCTGGCTCACCCGAGCGGCCGGCTCCTCGGGGAACGGGATCCCATGCCCTATGACGCCCCGGCGGTCTTCGAGGCGGCGGCACGCCACGGAACGGCCCTCGAGATCAACGCCTCCTGGCGCCGGCTCGACCTCGACGACCTCCAGGCCCGGGCGGCGGCCGCCGCCGGCTGCCGCCTCATGCTGGGAACCGACGCCCATGCCCTGGAGCAGATGGACCAGATGGAGTGGGGGGTGGGGATCGCGCGGCGGGCCTGGCTGGGGCCCGACCAATGCCTCAACACCCTTTCGGCCGAGGCCCTCGAGGCCTGGGCCGCCCGGAAGGGGAAGGGCGCCTGAGGTCTTGTCCCGCCCGGCATCATTTGCTAAGGTGGCGCCAAAATGGACCGGGCCGGCGACCCGCCTGCAGGCCGGCGGGGCGCATCCCGCCGTGAAGGCGGGGCATCCATGGCGACACGGCCCACGGCGGCCCTCCCCGGAAACGCCATCCCTTCCTCCCCATGACGTCCCCAGCCTCCCATATCCTGTTTCGGCCGATGCCGGTCCTTTCGGGGGCCTGTTCGCGAGCCCCTGGATCCGTGGCGGCTTTCAGGAGGCATCGGGCCGCGAGTCGCATGGAACTTCAGGTTATGATGGCGTCGCGGAGATCACCGAGCGGGACGCTTGGCGGCGTTGCGTCCCATCCCATCGTCGCTCCAGAGACCTTTTGCGAACGAGGCCCTCAAGCCATGGACGGAGCATGGTCCCCCCCGGCGGCGGACACGCCGCCCTTCGGGGCGCCCGATAACGGGCCACCTGCGGCGTTTTGGCGATTCGTCGATATACTCCACGTATTGTCGACATCGTCGCCGCCTTGCATCTGGCCCGTTCTCGAGCGCCCACGGATCCATGGAGACCGTCAAGGGTGCGCATGGGAACGGTGAAGAACACCAAGGCCCGCAATGGAAAGGTGGTCCACCCGGCACTGGACCCCAGTGTCTCCGCCGCCGGTTCCGCCAAGGCCAGCCGCCGGCTCTCCAACCGGGAGCGGCTCAAGGCCTTCCTCGACCTCTTCAAGCGGGAGGACCGCGTACTGGTCCTCATCGTGGCCGATCCCGACGCCCTGGCCAGCGCCCTGGCCGTGCGCCGCCTGTTGGCCCGGCGGGTCGAGGAGGTGACCATCGCCCATCCCAACGAGATCAAGCGGGTGAACAACCTCGCCATGGTGGAGCTGCTCAAGATCCCCATCCAGCGGCTGCGGACCTTCAAGAAGGACGATTATACCAAGTTCGTCCTGGTGGATTCCCAGCCGTCCCACCACCCGGACCTCGAGCGGATCTCCTACGACGCCGTGATCGACCACCACCCGCTCACCAAGGGCTGGGACGCCCCCTTCGTGGACATCCGGGAGGACTACGGGGCGGTCTCCACCCAGATGACGGAGTATCTCCGCGCGGCGGGGATCAAGCCCTCGGTGGCGCTCGCCACGGCCCTTTTCTACGGCATCAAGACCGACACCCACAACTTCGCCAAGAAGGCCTCCTACGGGGACGTCCTGAGCTTCCAGTACCTCTTCAAGCGCATCAACCAGAACCTCCTCCGCAAGATCGAGACCTCCGACATCCGGCGCTCCGAGCTGAAGTTCTTCCGGGCCGCCTTCGAGCAGATGATCATCAGCAAGAAGCGCATCTACACCCACGTGGGGAAGGTGGCCAACCCCGACATCCTGGTGGTGGTGGCCGACTTCTTCACCCACATCCACGACATCGGCTGGGTCATCGTCTCCGGCTTCTACGGGGAGCGCCTGGTGGTCATCTTCCGCTGCGACGGCTACAAGAAGAACGCGGGGCGCCTGGCGGTGAAGTCCTTCGGCAAGGTGGGCTCCGCCGGCGGACACCGCCAGAGCGCCCGGGCCGAGGTCCCGCTCCAGAACCTGGACCCCGCACTGGTGGAGAACTTTTCGTCCCAGGTCCTCCAGCGCCTCACGGTCAAGCACATCTCCTCGTGACCGGGCCCGATCCCGGCCCCCTCTTTTCTGTTGCCCGGTGCGGCGCCGCGGCGTAACCTCGTCATAGGCGGCGGGCCACCGGCAAGGAGACGGCCCCCGCCTCGCCGCGAAAGGAGGCATGGCCGTGCGGGGCGTGCTCGCCATGGTGCTGGCCGGGGGACGGGTGGACGAGCTGGGCGTCCTCACCCACCGGCGGCCGAAGTCCACCGTCCCCTTCGGGGGGCTCTACCGGGTGATCGACTTCCCCCTGAGCAACATCATGCACTCGGGGATCGAGCGGGTGGGAGTCCTGGGCCAGTACCGGTCCGCCTCCCTCATCTCGCACATCGGCGACGGCGCCTCCTGGGACCTCGCGGGCCGGCGCCGGGGCATCGCGCTTCTTCCGCCCTTCCAGGGGCTTCACGCCTGGGACTGGTACCGGGGGACGGCCAACGCCGTGCACCAGAACCTCGACTTCATCGCCGCCCACGACCCGGACCTGGTGCTGGTGCTCTCCGGTGACCACGTCTACCGGATGGACTACGGCGAACTCGTCGCCTTCCACAGGGAGGCGGGCGCCGACATGACCGCGGCCTTCGTGGAGGTGCCGCCCGGAGAGGCCTCCCGATTCGGGCTCGGCCGGATCGGCGGGTCGGACCCCCGGGGCGGGCCCCTCGAGGCCTACCGGGAGAAGCCGGCCCGTCCCATCTCCAACTGGGCCTCCATGACGATCTACCTCTTCCGCCGGGAGGTCCTGGAGGCCGTGCTCGACGAGAACGCGAAGGCCTCCTCCCACGAGTTCGGACGGGACATCCTGCCGGGCATGATCGGCCGGTACCGGGTCTTCGGCTACCGGCATGCCGGGTACTGGGGCTACCTGCGGACCCTCGAGGAGTACTGGCGGGCCAACATGGCGCTCCTCGGCCCGGAACCGGCGCCTCCCCTGGAGGACTGGGAGGTCCGCACCAACCTCCAGCACGAACGGATCGCCGAACGCGGGCCGGCCTTCCTCGGCCCGGGGGCCGAGGTCGCCTCCGCCGTGCTCCACAACGGGGTCCGGGTGGAGGGGCGGGTGGAAGGTTCCGTGCTTTTCCCGGGGGTCCACGTGGAGAAGGGAGCCATCGTTCGGGACTCCATCCTCTTCTTCGACGTGCGGGTGGGGGAGGGCGCCCGCCTCGAAAGGGTCATCGCGGACAAGGCGGCCGTCTTCGGGCCGGGGTCCGTGGCGGGTCGCACCGGCGGAGCACTCACCGTGGTGGGCGCGAGGGCGAGGATCCCGAAGGGCTGCCGCGTGGGGGCGGGGTGCGAGGTGCATCCCCAGGCCGCCGAGCAGGACTTCCCCGGCCCGGAGGTTGCCGATGCCGCCGTGGTGGCCTCGTCCGGCCAGGCGCGGCACGGGGCCGGGTGAGGCCGCCCGTCGCCTGGCCGCTCTTCTTTCTGGAAGAAAAAATTTGCAAGATTTCATCTAGTTAACTTTATTCCGCCGGCTGCCGAAAAGAGAACGGGACGGGGCGGGTACGGCGCCGGGGACCGTGTTCTCGGGTCCCGCCCGGGCCCGTTTCGTTCCGGGACAAGACCAGAGGAGGGCGGCGGCATGAAGATCTGGCAGAAGATCGGCATCGGGTTTGCGGCGGTCAGCCTCGTCAACCTCCTGAACCTCGGTGTCATGTATGTCCTCCAGCACCGTGCCGACGCCTACGGCGAGCGGGCCGCGACGGCGCGGCGCCTGCTGGAGGCGGAGAAGGAGGCCGTCTCGGCCCTCATCCGCTGGAAGGTGAACGTCCTGGCGGACTTGTTGAACGAGTCCGCGCCGGAGGTGGAGCTCGACCCGGCGGCGTGCCCGCTGGGCCGTTTCCTCGCCTCTGTCCAGGCCCGGGACGGAGAGGAACGTGAGCTCCTGGACGGCATCCGGCGGCACCACGCGGCCATGCACCGGGGGGCCGCCGGACTGCGACGGCTCTTCGCCGGCGGCGGAGAAGTGGATGCCGACGACGTGGCCGAGGTTTACAACGAGGCGGTGCACCGGCCCTCCAGGGAGGTGCTGGCCCGCCTCGGCCGCCTGGACGACTTCTACTCGCGCCGGGCCCTGGCCCTCCAGGGCGACGCCCGCCGGCAGGTATCCCACCTGAAGGCCTTCGGCCTGGCAGCCAACGGCGCGGCCCTGGTGATGGCGGTGGCCTTCGGTCTCTGGGTGGCGCGGGCGGTCTCCCGGCCCATTCACGACATCCTGGTCGGCCTGGAGCAGGTCGCCGAGGGGGATTTCAGCCGGGACCTCCCCGCGGGCGGCCGTGACGAGATGGCCCAGGTGGCACGGGCCGTCAACCATGCACTGGAGTCCCTCCGGCGCTTCTTCTCGGCCATCAAGGCCGCATCCGGTGACGTGGCCCGGCAGGGAGGCGGTGTCCATGACGCGGCGGCCGAGGTGGCGGCGGCCGCCGCCGAGGCTGCGGACCAGGCCCGGCAGGTGCGCGGGTCCTCGGAGCAAGCCAGCGCCAGCGTCTCCGGGGTGGCCGCCGCCATGGAAGAGATGACCGCCACGGTGACGGAGATCGCCCGGCATACCCAAGAGGTCCGGGACGCCTCGCAGCGGGCCGACCAGGGCGCCGAAGAGGCCGAGGCCATCATCCGGAAACTGGCCCGGTCGGCCGTCAAGATCGGGGAGGCGAGCACACTCATCGGCGCCATCGCCGAGCAGACGAACCTCCTGGCCCTGAACGCCACCATCGAGGCGGCACGTGCCGGGGAAATGGGCAAGGGGTTCGCCGTGGTGGCCAACGAGGTGAAGGAACTCGCCAAGCAGACCGGCCGATCCGTGGAGGAGATCGAGACGGTGGTCGACGAGCTGCAGGCCGACTCCCGGGCCAGCACCGAGGCGGTGGAAAGGATCGTGGGCGAGGTGCGCCACGTGGCCGAACTCGCCGGCAGCGTGGCTGCGGCCGTGGAGGAACAGACGGCCACGGTCCAGGAAGTGAGCCGGCGGACCCAGGAGGCGGACGGGGAGGTCCAGGAGATGGCCAGGATGACGGAATCCATCGCGGAGGCCAGCGCGAGGATGACCCGGAACGCGGAGGCGATGCGCGAGGTGGCCGCCACCCTCCGCGGGGTCTCGGAGCGGCTCGAGGCGGAACTCGAGGTCTTCCGGTTGCCCGAGGGGGCCTGACCCCTGCTCCACGGGCGGCTTTATTGCAACGCCATCGAGGGCGGCGAAGGCCTGGATTTCTCTCTCCGGTCAGCCGAGCGAGGAATCATCGTTGGAAACCGGACATCTCAAATCGGCGTTGACAGCTGTCAGCACCGATGCTATTTGTCCCCAAAACACCGATTTGAGATGTCCTCCCGATCAAGCTGGGGCATCCTTTTATGCAGGCTATGCCTGGCGGCTGCGCATCGGATGCCGCCTCTGTCGGGCGCACGAAATATGTTTAATGCGATAGTAAGCTCGGTACGGCTACCGCCGCCGCATTCAAGCATAAGGAATTTTATGCAACATAGCGAAGCACAAAATCCGCCAACCACTATCTGATTACAGCACCCGCCCGACCAACCCTTCCGCCCTCAAGGGCTCCCCAAACAGAAAAGGCGGTTAAGATGGGAAATCTTAGCCGCCAGATGAACCCAAAACATCACGTTTTATTTAGCCAGATTTCCATTATCAATTTTGACAGAACCTAGCCAATCCCATGTTCTATAAGAGCCATCAAGATAAACAGCGAAGACCCTATAGGTTTCACCTTTTTTGAAGTCAATACCCGTCTTATTAGGTGAAGGAGAGCGAACAACAACTTTTTTTCTCCCTTTAAATCACCGAATAAAACCCTATCAACTTCAAACAAGGTCGTATATAAGCCCGAAGGATTTATGTCAACAGATATGACTTTTCCATCAAAGAGCACGCCACCTTCTGCCGATGTAGGAAGATTGTCTGGTATCTTCTCATTCAGTAGCGTTCTTTGCGTTTGCGATATCTCCTCTGCGGAAGGTCTTTGAGCCCCTCCAGGCCATGGGTTTGAAAGCGTCGCTTGTACTCGTAGAATTGGGTCCTGGATATGCCACGCCGTCTGCATGCCTCGGAAACGTTCCCCAGGGCCTCGGCAAGTTGCAGGGCGCTTAACCGCTGTTTCGCCAGTTTAACCTCAGCTGCTTCGTTCATGAAATGCCTCCTTTCCAAATGTTCTCTACAGGGTCAATCTATCCCATATCCTTTTGTTTGGAAAGAAGGTTAGCTGTACACGTCACACCCGAAGCAATGAAGGCAAACGGCTGGGGCGGTTGCGGGCCGAACTGGTCGAGCGGAGTTTCGCATTGTTCAAGCGCAGCGGCAACCTGGCGAGGATGACCTTGCGGGGCCTGGAAAATGTCACCAAACGTTATCTGATCCATGCCGCTGCCTACAACCTTGGTCTGGTAATACGTTCGCTTTTCGGCCACGGAATCCCGAAAGGGCTGGCCGACGCCCTTGGCCGGATGTTTTTGCAACTTTTAGCGCTGATCATGGGCGTTTTCCCCCTGCTCGAACCCAGTTTTTCGGTTTTCTCGGTCAACCGTCACAGTTGACTTCATACAAAAGCCCAAATAATAGCTTGCCCCTTTTACTGAGCCGCCCATATTTGTTACATACTCCACACCACCTTGAATACCGGCACCAGCAGCCTGTCCGAAGGCCATCCCTTCTCCTGTTAGTTGCGAGACATCACAGGCGTCAGTTGTGGTGAATTGAAATTGAGTTCCTCCGCCAATACCACCAAAAGCGCCAGCTTCTGCGGTTCCAGTTAGTGACGCAGACCAGCCTTCCAGTAATCCTTTGTTCGGATTATGGCCGATATTCAAGAAGATCCCCCCTCCACCGCCTAAGCCAAGACCTCCTGTCAGACTAATTCCAAGGCTCCAGGTGCGAAGCCCCAACGGATCAACAAAATCAACCGGATTATTTTGGACATCAATCCGGTTGAGCACTTCCCGATATCAGGTCGTTTCAGTTGTTAGTTCAAGAGGTTATCAGCTTTTTCTTTTAACCGCGCGAATTCATAGAATAAGTGCAACGCTTGGACTCGAAGAGGAGTCAGTTGCCGCCTAGAATGGCCGGCTCTGACCCCTAGACCAGACAGGCATGCACATGAGGCACTACAGGCAACTGACTCAAGAGGAACGATACCAGATTTCGGCTTTGAAGCAGCTAGGCTACACGCAGGGGCAGATAGCCCGGGAGGTCGGTCGATCCCCGAGTACCATCAGCCGTGAGCTGAGGCGCAATCAAGGGCTCGACGGTTATCAGGCCGAGGCGGCACAGCGGCTGTCCGATCAAAGGCGACAGGAGGCGCGCAAGCGCCACAAGCGGATACCGGAACTGATCGCGTGGATCGAGGCTCGGCTGAGAGAAGACTGGAGTCCAGAGCAGATCGCAGGATACGCCAGAGCAGCGGGCTATCCGTTGGTCAGCCATGAATGGATCTATCGTCATATTCAGCGCGACCAAGAGGCGGGAGGCGACCTGTACAAGCACCTTCGGCACCAGCGCAAACGCTACCGCAAGCGCTATGGCAGCCCGGAGCGACGTGGACGGATCATTGACCGGGTCGGCATTGAGGAACGGCCAGCGGTCGTCGAGGAGCGAGCTCGTATTGGCGACTGGGAGGGCGATACAGTCCGTGGCAAGAGGCAATCATCCCTGGTAACGCTGGTGGAACGCAAAAGCCGTCAGGTGGTGATCCAGAAAGTGAATCGGGCGACGGCGGAGCAGACGGCAGCCGCTATCATCGACCGACTGTCAGCGGTGGCCAGCCAGGTCGAGACGATCACCTTCGACAATGGCAAGGAGTTCGCCTATCACGCCCGGGTTGCTGAGGCGCTGGATTGCAAGGTGTACTTTGCCCGTCCTTACCACAGTTGGGAGCGGGGAGCGAACGAGAACATGAACGGCCTGATCCGGCAGTACTTCCCGAAGGGAACCAATTTCGATCAGGTGACAGATGAGGAGGTTGCCGAGGTGGAACGGAAGCTGAACATGCGCCCCAGGAAGTGCCTCGGCTATCAGGCACCCATTGAGGTGTTCTGTGATAGTGCATAGTGGCAGGACACCAAACTAGGTGGTGTTGCACTTATTGGTTGAATTCTGGCCGCAAAAGGTTTGTTTTTCGTCTATTGGTCGCAGAATCGCAACCGTAAAGTAAAGGCGGTTAAAGAGAAAAATTTCAACCGCCTCAAAATACCCATTTGTTAAGCCAGGCAACCTTTGTAGGTTTTCCTCAGACTTACTTTGACCATTTATAAAAATTATAAATTGAAATAAGAATAAATATAATACCGAAAATTAATGATCCTATTTTGACACTACCTTTTCTCTTCATTGGAAGGTATGCGATAAACTCGAAGAAGAAATGTTTATCCGAAAGGAAATAACTAACTACAAAGAAAATACCAACTAATAATGGCATTAATGCCTGAGCTAAACCAAGCTTCATTTACAACCTCCACTAATTGGGAAAGACCAGCCCATAAAGCCACTAGTGCTGGCATCAAACCCAAATTGAAACGAAAATGGTCCATCACTAATTGCATTGCCAATCATGATTGAGGACATGCCACCTGTAGTTACCAAACCCGCATTTGCTGATAGGAAAGATACATATCCAGAAAAATCATTTGGATTTGCTGTACCCGGAGTCTCAAATGTAACCTTCCCTCCTGTAGTTGATGCAGGAAGCCCAGCCGTGACACCAACCAAGGGCGCAATTATAGCTACAGTTGTTACCTTGCCATCCGGAGACACGGATTTCAGACCACCCGTCAATAGTCCCCCACCAAAAACTTCACCACCAGCGACTACGTGTAAATATCCCGTCCATGTTGCCAATCCCATCGGATCAACCGCATTAACCGGATCATTCTGGACATACGCATACAGGTTGATCCCCCCGGCCAGCCCCACCGGATCCGGGGTCAGGTACCGCCCCGTCGCCGGGTCGTAGTACCGGTGCCAGTTGTAGTGGAGGCCCGTCTCCTCGTCCAGGTACTGCCCCGGAAAGACCAGGGCCTGGCGCACCCGGCCCCCGTGCCGGCGGCGGGCGCCGAAGGCCGCGTAGTCGTACCGCACCGCCTGCCTCCCCTCCGCGTCCGTGAGCGCCAGCGGCGTCCCGAGACCGTCCAGGTGGTAGAAATACGCCCGGCCCCCTTTTTATTTTTTAGGGAATGGCCAGATTCTCGGGACTTCCCCGTACTCTTTGTTTTTGTACAAGGAGACAAAAAATATTCTTATTGGCCAGCTTAACAGGATCCCTATAAAAAGAAAGACGACACTGACATTAGGGACTTGAGGCAAAAATATGGATAGCAAACCGTTAGCAAATGTAAACAAAGCCATTAAGACACAAACTATAAATGCTAGCCGATCTCCTGCTTTCAAGATTCTCTTGTCACTAATTTTCGAAAACAACCAATTATCAATGTTGAAAAAAGACTTTACAACTGACCCCTTACCTTGCCAAATTCCTTCAAGGAACATCAATCCTACCACGACAAGAGCAAAAGAAAATACAATGTTGATAACGAAAAAGCCTCCTGATTGTTCGCCCATTGTTTTATCCTTACTTGAGGCAATTAGATTCAAGTGGTACAGTAACGTTAACAGGCAGCCCTAAGCCGATGCCAAGACCGACACTTACCCCATCAAGATATCTCAACGGATCATACCATGATCTTGATTCATCAAATTCCCGTCTCAACGTGAATTGAATACCTCCATATCGGCCAGCACCTATTCCTACAGTTGGTCCAGCTTGATTTCCGGTGCCACTCAAATCTCCCACACCGGCACTAACACCGATGTCCGCCCAAACTCCAGCAGTCGCCTCTGGAGTGACTCCTCTGCTTTCAAGTTTGCCTGAGGCGTCTAACGGATTCACCAACTTAGAACTTGCGGTCCCACCTGCTGCAACTGGCCAAGGGCCAGTCGGAGCATGACCGTCTGCACTATATGTAAATGTCCATAGTCCCAGTGGATCAATGACGTTAACCGGATCATTCTGGACATACGCATACCGATTGATCCCCCCGGCCAGCCCCAGCGGATCCGGCGTCAGGTACCGCCCCGTCTGCGGGTCGTAGTACCGGTGCCAGACGAAACTGCCCGATATCTTTGTCAAAAATGCGCGCAATCATCCGGGACCGAACAGTTTGAGTTCTATTCTATGGACATGCTTGGTCTGATCAATTGAACAGGAACAGATATCTAAATTATGCCGTACATATGACCATATATCATTACATACCAAATTCCATTTCCAATAGAATGAGCTATCATGCTTGCCGTAAGTGTTTTGGAAAATTCGTAACAAAAAGTAAGCATCAAGGAAATTATAAACAATCTAATAAATTGATATTGGCTTGATATATTATGCAGAAAAACAAATAGACACGTAGAAGCAAGCGTAGACACAAAAAAGCTAAATTTTGTTCTTAATATACGAAAAAGGCAGCCCCTAATAAATAATTCCTCCATGATGGGACTCACAAAAACAGCAAAAAACAAGAAAAATAAAATAAAAACATAATGCTGCTGAGGATCAATAAACGCTTTAGGACTAATTGTGCCACCATTGTAGACATATGAATATGGGAAATTTAAAACTGCCACCGACAAACCAAAAGGTAGTCCATATTTAATCAATATTTTGATCCGATATTTGTCGAATAGACAAATTTTTTCTTCTAAAGGATAACGCTTAATTAGAAAAAATGATGCTAGACTTAAGCTTAGAGAATCAACCAACCTTTGATAAATAGGTTCCAAAACAATACATTGCTGTACAATCTTTATAGTCGTTACAACCAAACCGAACATACAAAAAAAATAAATCAATAATGCCAGTAATATATCAACAATCACTTTCCCTGGTTTCTTTTGCTTTTTTACATTATTTTGCATGGGATATTTTTAGGCTATTATTTTTGGGAGCATTCCGATTCGCTTGATATCCATTTGTTTACTTTTTCTTCAGCTTCCTTGATTAATTCATAAGATCGAGAAAGGAATGATGGTCCTTCTGGACCTTCTAAGTCATATAAACGTTTTGCAAACAAATTTATGTTAGGAGCATATTGCAAGTAAGCGCTTTGGGCCACACGATATAGTGTTGGCCCATATCTTACAGCGACTGGCACGGCCACATAATAAAGAAAAGCTACTGTTCCGGTGGCGATGAATTCACCGCTTGGATCCACAAAGTTGACCGGATTATTCTGGGCATACGCATACAGGTTGATCCCCCCGGCCAGCCCCAGCGGATCCGGCGTCAGGTACCGCCCCGCCGCCGGGTCGTAGTAGCGGTGCCAGTTGTAGTGGAGGCCCGTCTCCTCGTCCAGGTACTGCCCCGGAAAGACCAGGGCCTGGCGCACCCGGCCCCCGTGCCGGCGGCGGGCGCCGAAGGCCGCGTAGTCGTACCGCACCGCCTGCCTCCCCTCCGCGTCCGTGTGTCAGCACCGATGCTATTTGTCCCCAAAACACCGATTTGAGATGTCCTCCCGATCAAGCTGGGGCATCCTTTTATGCAGGCTATGTCCGGCGGCTGCGCATCGGATGCCGCCCCTGTCGGGCGCACAAAATATGTTTAATGCGATAGTAAGCTCGGTACGGCTACCGCCGCCGCATTCAAGCATAAGGAATTTTATGCAACATAGCGAAGCACAAAATCCGCCAACCACTATCTGATTACAGCACCCGCCCGACCAACCCTTCCGCCCTCAAGGGCTCCCCAAACAGAAAAGGCGGTTAAGATGGGAAATCTTAGCCGCCAGATGAACCCAAAACATCACGTTTTATTTAGCCAGATTTCCATTATCAATTTTGACAGAACCTAGCCAATCCCATGTTCTATAAGAGCCATCAAGATAAACAGCGAAGACCCTATAGGTTTCACCTTTTTTGAAGTCAATACCCGTCTTATTAGGTGAAGGAGAGCGAACAACAACTTTTTTTTCTCCCTTTAAATCACCGAATAAAACCCTATCAACTTCAAACAAGGTCGTATATAAGCCCGAAGGATTTATGTCAACAGATATGACTTTTCCATCAAAGATCACGCCACCTTCTGCCGATGCAGGAAGATTGTTTGGTATCTCCTCATTCAGTAGCGTTCTTTGCGTTTGCGATATCTCCTCTTTAGAAGAGGACACAATAACACCTTTGCTATCACGCAAAGTTCCATCTTCACTAATGGCACACCCAACAATGAACGTTGCCATAAACATCAATAATAATACTTTCAGATTGTGTTTCATCAGTTCGGACAAGTTCCTTGGTCGTTAATTTCTGGATAAAGTAAATCATGAATACGATTTTTGATATCGCCAGGCACATCGATTCTATTAAAAAAATCGTCTATGATTTTCTTCTGATCAGATGTTAAATCTTTCAGTTGGTCTGGTGTCGGTGGTTGAAAGTCTTTACCAAATTTATTCAATCCATTTTTAACATCCTTCCAGCCAAGTTCATCCAC
This sequence comes from Dissulfurirhabdus thermomarina, assembly GCF_012979235.1. Lineage (NCBI taxonomy): Bacteria > Pseudomonadati > Thermodesulfobacteriota > Dissulfuribacteria > Dissulfuribacterales > Dissulfuribacteraceae > Dissulfurirhabdus > Dissulfurirhabdus thermomarina. The sequence continues at coordinate 3,045 of NZ_JAATWC010000004.1, read as the reverse complement.
CACTTCATTAACGATTTTTTGTTGCTGTGTCTTATCCATTCCAGGCAGATAGTAATCTACCCAAGATGAACCATTTTTTAAGGCATCGCTTTTGCCAGGCAAACCGAAAGGCCACAACCCATAAGGATCAGTAAAATTAACCGGATTATTTTGGACGTAAGCAAAGAGGTTAATGCCCCCAGCCAGTCCAATCGGATCCGGCGTCAGGTACCGCCCCGCCGCCGGGTCGTAGTAGCGGTGCCAGTTGTAGTGGAGGCCCGTCTCCTGGTCAAAGTACTGGCCCGGAAACCGAAGATTATTCCCGACCACCTCAATCTCAATCTGCGCCAGGCCGAAGGCCTCGTACTCCGCCCGCCACGTCACCACCCCCGTGGCATCCACCAGCATCCGCGGCGTCCCAAGCTGGTCCGCCTGGATGAAATGATACGCCCCGCCCTCCCGGAAGTAAAGCGGAATCGTGTCAACGCCGATTTGAGATGTCCGGTTTCCAACGATGGTTCTTCGCTCGGCTGACCAGGCCGGTGAATCGGGTCACTTGCCTCCTTTGGCCTCGGGAGGGGTGAGGGGTTTGGTGACGAGCCCGGCCTTGCGCTTCTCCTTCAGGTAGATCTTGTTTTTGTCATTCCGCTGCTGGTTAAAAATCCTTCTGGCAATGTCCAACAGTAACCGAAGCTGTTCATCCGGATGCGAACATTTTCTTTCGATATCTCGAATGACACGTCCCAGGATTGTTCTCAGTTTGCGGATGCACTTTGCGGCCCGTTTCATCTGGCGGGCATGGGCATAACGGCTTTGCTGAAAAAAAAGACCTCTGCCAATTCGGTTGTAGTTTTGGCGTAGGGGAATCTTCCGCTTCTTGGCTGCATCGACCAGGCGCCGCCGGGCACGGTGATACAGCCTGGCATCGGTGGGAAAACGGATGTCCTTTTCCTGCACCGTCGTGTCCACGTTGACACGTTTGAGCTGATGGGGTCTTACGACTTTGAGCTTAAGCCCGGCCGCGATGGTTTCCTTCAGCAGCTGTTCTGCACCTGCCTCACCAATGCGTTTGCGCCAGCGGCTCATGCTCGAGGGGTGTATCGGCGCTTCGTATTCGAAATACTGCATGCCGCTCAAATACTGCCAGTAGGGATTTTCCACCCATCCTACAACCACATCGTCATCGCTGAGGTTGTAGGTGTACTTGAGATACTGCAAGGCGGTTGAAGAAAAATTCCTCGACCGCCTAAAACATCAAAACCGAACAGCTGCACTATTTAATTGCTTTTTTCTTCGCTATTTTCCCAAAAATTACAACTCCTACAAGCCCACCTATGACTGTCGTGGCGAATGATGCAAGTAGCCACCATCCATATGGATTCCAGCCTTTAGTATTGTCTAACCCCCAAAAAATCTGAAAACCACCAAGAAGGCCAATCAACATGCCAATGACAAGGAATGAGAAGGCTCCTATTTTTAAGTCAGATTTTTGAGCGCGATTACAAAGAAATACGAAGCCACAAACCAAAAGGATGGTAACAATGAGTAAAATACTTTTCATATCAGAAACCCATGCCCCCTACTTCATCCATGGCATCAAGACATTGTGTCGGGGGGCCTGTTATTAGACCTTTTAAGCCTTTTCCATGACCTAAGCACCTATCATAACAGTCCCAGTGCGCAAGCCTTCGGCATCGCTTCCTCGCCTCTCCTTCAAGGTGGGCACAGTTTCTTTTGTCAAAAGCAATCAAGCATCCTCTTATACAGTTAGAAGTTGGGTTCTCTCCAAAAGACTTACAACAGTCATATGCTTTACAAGCGTATTCGTCTCTTGAGCAATCGTCTCCCTCTTCACAACGCTTCTTGTAATACTCACAGCCTGAAGGATTTTGAGGCTCAAATTTTCTTAACCATTCTGGATCGGTGAAGTTAATCGGGTTGGCCTCTGCATAGAGGAATAAATTCATACCTCCGTTTAAGCCGATAGGGTCGGGTGTGAGGTACCTCCCCGTACTCGGATCATAATACCTGTGCCAGTTGTAGTGGAGGCCCGTCTCCTGGTCAAAGTACTGGCCGGGAAAGCGCAGGTTGCAAGTTGCCCGGGCGGCCGGGGCCACGTGCGCCCGGCCGAAGGCCTCGTACTCCGCCTTGGATTTCCCTTTTGCGTCAAGGACTTGCAGTGTCACGATCTCCTCCTTCTGCAGGCGGCATGGCATCCCGGGCGACCTCCTGTGAATGGATTTTCAACCGCTCACAGGTTCCTGATGCCATGCCTCCCGCTGTGTCAAGATCGTAAAACTACGCGTCCCCTAAGGCCCCAATATAGGGGGGCGCCGACAGCTCGCTGATTTTAATCCTTCGAATCAGTCTCGCCAGATGACTCGGAATGTTTTGGAACGATCGTCACCGCATCTGGCGGTGACTTGTCCCCCGTCCTAACAACCCATACCGTCAGAACAACTGATGGGATCAAAAAAACAGCAAGAGCAACCGCGAGCCTTATCTTCAGACCAAATTTCGCCATCAAAAAAAACGCAACAACGCCAAGAGCGAAAAAAATAATATACGAGACAATCATTGTTTACACTCCTGGCATTCCTTCTGAACTTGCGGGTCTTGTGCGAGGCGCGCGTATTCCTCTCTCACACGTTCCGCCCACGTCTGGCAGTTTCTCCCGATAAGGCAATACGACGGAAGTGGTCCCACATTAGCAAACGCCTTGCGCATAATGCAATCGTTGTATTTCCCGGAGCGGCAGCGGTAACCAGTTGGGTTAGGTTCCGACTTCAAAGTGCCATCGTCAAAGAAGCCGATATTCGATGGGCTTTTTCCGTCCTCAAAAAATAGCTGTTCGTGTGAAATCTCAGTATTGAAGAAATCATCGATCGAATTACACGAACCCGGACCCATCCAAGACATTCCAGAAAGCGGTCGTTTTGCGAAATACGCCAGGCCTAATGGATCGATAAACCGTAAAGGATCATTCTGGACATACGCATACCGATTGATCCCCCCAGCCAGTCCAATCGGATCCGGCGTCAGGTACCGCCCCGCCGCCGGGTCGTA